>CAMEHU010000009.1 GCA_945917765.1 uncultured Lachnospiraceae bacterium
AACATTATATCAAAGGATTTTCTTTTTTGCATTCCGAAACCATTTTACACTATTATTTATAAATGAAACTTTACAAAATGGAGAAAATGATATATAATAGCATAACGATTTAGAAAATCAATTAATTATAGACTTAATTATGAAATAGTTAATAAAAATATATATCAAATAAAAGAAAGGAATAATGTATGAATAAAGGAAAAACAGCTAAAAGAATAGGAATAACATTATTAATTATAATGATTATTTTATTAGTAATATGTGCAATTGCTTTTGGAGTAATTTATAGTAAGGTATCAAAAGTAAATATTATCGAATTAAACAACATAGAAATAAATGAAGGTGTAGGAGAAACATTAGAAGGATATAGAAATATTGCAATTTTTGGAGTTGATGCAAGAGCTGATACATATAGTAAAACAAGAAGTGACTGTATTATTATTGCAAGTGTAAACGAAAAAACAAAGGATGTAAAATTAACTTCAGTATATAGAGATACATTTGTATATATAGAAGGAAAGGGATATGACAAAATTACACATGCATTTGCATATGGAGGACCAGAACTTGCTATAAATACATTAAACAAAAATTTAGATTTAGATATAAAAGAATTTGTTGCTGTAAACTTTGATGCAGTTGTTGAAATTATTGATGCAATTGGCGGAATTGAGATAGATATCCAAGAGGATGAATTAAAATATATTAATTCATATATTCAAGCTGTAGATAAACAAATGGGAAGAAGTACAGCTAAAATTACACATTCAGGAAATCAGCATTTATCAGGAGTTCAAGCATTAGCATATTCAAGAATAAGATATACAAAAGGTGGAGATTATAAAAGAACTGAAAGAATGAGAGATGTTTTAAATCTTACATTTGAAAAAGCTAAGAAGAAAAATGTAGTTGAGCTAAATAAGATTACAGATATGTTATTACCTAGAGTTAGTACTAATATCAAAAGAAAAGAAATTTTTGAAGCAATACCTGAAATGTCAAAATATAAAATAAGTGAAAGCCAAGGTTGGCCATATGTTGTAAAAGAGTATTATCCGGATGTATGGTATGGCGCACCTGTTACTTTGGAGAGCAATGTTAAGAAATTGCATGAAGTGTTGTTTGATGATAAGGATTATGAGGTTAGTAGTAAGGTTAGAGAGTATAGCGAGGGGATTAGTAAGAAGACTGGGTATAGGTAGGTTAAGTGTCATTAGGAACATAGAAAAAATTATATGTTCCTAATGGCATATTTTTTTCTTTTTAATTGTAGTATTTACAAAAAAAACTTTTTATGAAATAATATATAGGTATTTATAATTATGAAAAGAGGATATAAAATGAAAAAAATATTTAATGTTATTAAATCTAATTTTGAAATCACAAAAATTTTTTCTGCTTTTTTTAGTATAATAATGTTTTTAATAGTTTATTTATGTGTATTTGAGTCTAATAAAATAGAATATATGGCAAAAGTCGATTTTGAAATGAAAAATTCTTTAATTCTTTTTTGCGGAATAGGAATGTATTGTATGATTTTTGTTATTGCTAAAATACTAAAAAAAATTATAAAAAAGAAAATTGAATTATTTATATTGATTTTTTCGGTATTTTTCGCGGTATTTTTGTTTTTTATAACTCAAAACTATTGCTTTAAAACTGGCTGGGATGTTAGCTATATGTTACAGAATGCTGAGTTAATTGCAAACAATACTACTACAGATTGGTGTAACTTATATAATTCTTTTTATCCTAATAATATATTCTTAACTCAATGTTTTTCATTAGCATTTAGATTGGCAAATTATACAAAAATTGGAAGTGGATATTTATATTTATTGTTTTTACAGTGCTGTATATATTCATTTACAGGATTTGTTGTATATAAAATTGTATCTTGTATAAAAAAAGATGGAACTGCTGCAATTATAGCATGGATGGGGTATATTCTATTAATTGGTTTGTCTCCTTGGGTAGTTATACCATATTCAGATTCTATTGGTGTAGGTTTGGTTGGACTAGAAGTATTAATGTTTTGTAAAGCCTGGGAAAATAAAGAAGAAAATAAAAAAGTGTTCTTGTATAGTTCGTTGTTCACTTTTTTTGCGATAATAGGATATTTTATAAAACCTCAAATTTTAATATTTTTTATAGCTGGATGTATTGGTACAACAATAGTTAGTATAAGAAATATAAAAAATAAACAAGCAGTAAAAAAATATTTTAAAATAGCATTTTGTGTTTTATTAACTGGGATAATTACATTTGCATTATCAAAGTATACGTCAAGATTAAACAAGTTAGAAATAAATGAAGAAAACAAAATAGGAATAACGCACTTTTTAATGATGGGGTGGAATGAAAAAGATGGTGGAATTTACTCGAATAATGATTACATTTTTTCGACTTCTTTTCAAACACAAAAAGAAAGAAGGAATGCTAATATAGCAGAATTTAAGTTGAGAATAAAAAATCTTGGAAAAGATGGAATTATAAAAATGATTAAAATGAAAACATTAACTAATTATAATGATGGAACATTTGCTTTTGATAAAGAAGGAGGCTTTGTTCAAGAAGATTATCCATATGGAAAAGAAAATTTAAGAAGACAATTGAAGAAAATTTATTTACCAGAGGGGTTGTATTATAAAAAATTTCAATTAGTAATGCAAATAATATGGATGGGCACATTATTTTTTAATATAATTTCTTACAATTGTAGCAAAGATAAAAAACTATTTGTTATGCAATTGGCTATTTTAGGATTAACATTATTCGAATTGCTTTTTGAAGCAAGAGCAAGATACTTATTTACATATGCATCTGTATATATAATAATAGCTGCGTTAAGTATAGAAAATATTGCTGATAAGTGTAAATATTTATATAGCAAAATGACTAAAACAAAAAAGGTTGTATATTGATATAATACAACCTTTTTTAGTTCCTATTTAAATATATTAATTGTGCAATTATGTTAAATAAACTATTTACAAAAAGCTGATATTATGAAATAATATCAGAGATTGGACAGGAGGGAAAAATGATAGAAAATTCGAATATACAAAATTTGGACGAGAAAATTATGATTGCAAGAAAGATATTAGACAAGGTAAAAAATGGAAATGTAATTGGATTTGGATCAGGAACTACATCATATTTAGCGGCAGAAGCTATAGGCAAGATGGTTAATGAAGAAAATTTAAATATTATTGCTATTCCTACATCAAATGAGATAAAAGAGGTCTGTAAAAAATGGCAAATAAAAATCGCTGAATTAAATGAATATAAAATTGATTGGGCCTTTGATGGTGCAGATGAAGTTGATTTGCACGGAAACCTATTAAAGGGAATGGGAGCAGCAATGTTTAAAGAAAAATTGAACTTTTTAAACTCCTCTAAAGTCTATATATTGGTAGATAAATCAAAATTTGTAAAAAAAATAGGAGAAAAACATCCTATTCCTGTTGAATGCTATCCATCCGCAATAGAGTATGTGAAGGAAAGATTGATGAAATTAGGTGCTAAATCTTGCACTATAAGAGAGCAAAATGATAAGTTGGTATATACGGATTCTGGAAATCTTATAATAGATACTTGGTTTGATGCAGATAAAATAAATAAAGAATTGGAAAATGATATAAAGCTAATATCAGGTGTAATTGAGTCAGGTTTGTTTATTGAATATAAAAATGTTGAAATTCTTTAGATGAGAAATGTGGTGAATAAATGAACAAAAATAGAATAGACAAATTATTGAAATATGTATTAATGTTTTTTTTACTTATTCAGCCTATATTTGATTTTAAATTTTTCTATAATTCATATAGTACATTAATAAGAACAGTAATTACAATTATATTGTTTTTAATCATGTTTTTTAAGAGTAAAAATAAGAAAAAGTATAATATATATATTTATTTAATTGCTTTAATGATATATTTTATATTTCATAATTTTAATGCATTAAATTTTAAATCAGTTGTTCCTGGAAATTTTTCGTATAGCACATTAGGGGAGGCATTGTATTTTATTAAAATGCTTGTTCCGTTTATGTTGATTTTTATATTAAATGAAAGTGATGTAGAAACTAAAGATATAAATAGAATAATTAAATATTTAACAATATTTATTGGAGGCAATATAATTATAACAAATTTGATTGGAATGTCTTATGGGAGTTATTCAGATGAAATTATAAAGAAAAACTTTATCTCGTGGTTTGAACCAGAGAGCAAATATTATACATATAAAGATTTATCATCGAAAGGGTGGTTTGAATACGCAAATCAAATTGGCGCTATTTTAATTATGTTTTTACCATTTAATATGTTAGGTGCTTTAAAAAATCAAAAAAACAAAATAACATGTATAATTAATTTAATGGCTATTTTTTTGATAGGAACAAGAGTTGCAATTTTAGGTACAATAATTGTTTTTGCTTATGTGGTTGTTTCAAGATTATTCTGTATAAAGTATAATAAAGAAGAAACACAAAAAAACAATTATATTTTTATGGCTATTTTAATTGTATGTTATTTAATAGTTTTACCAAAAAATCCAGTATTTAATAGAATTGACGAAATGGTAAATTTAAAGGAAAATACTATTCAAGTAGCTAACGAAAATATAGAAAGTGAAAATGAAGAAAATATAGAAAAAGCTAATCAAAGTGTATATATGGGAGAGCAACAAGAAAATGACAAAGCAAATGAAATTGAATTAAATGTAGAAAATGAAGAAAATATAGAAACTGAAGAAAAACGTAAAAAGGATTTTATAGAAAATAATTATAAAGATAAAAAAATACTTGAGCAGTTTATTATAAAAAGTTATCCATATGAATATGATCCTGAATTTTGGATTAATATTATGGAAAAAGATATAAAAATTCGTACAGATTATAGATATTTAGAAAAAGAAATGATTAAAAGGGTAGTAGAATACAATAATAATCAATTAGATAAATATTTAGGAATTTCTTATGTAAGAGTTCAAAATATTTTTAATATTGAACAAGATTTTATTGTACATTATTATTCAATTGGTATTATTGGAACAATAATAATTTTCGCACCATATGTATTTATACTTATAAATGCAATGTACGAATTATGCAAAAAGATTAGGTTAAAAGAAAAAATAAACGAAGAAAAAATTTATGCAGTTTTAACAATAATATTGATGTTTATAATTGCTTACCATTCAGGTAATCTTTTAAATAGTTTAAGTTTTACAATGTATTTTTCATTAATATATGTAAAAATTATTAGTAATAAGAAAAAGGAGGAAAAAATGTTTATTAAAAATATATGGTTAAGTTTGAAAAAATATAAGTTTTTATTAAATCAATTAATAAGTAGAGATTTTAAGGTGAAATACAAAAGGTCAATTTTAGGTGTTGTATGGAGTTTACTATATCCTATATTAACAATGACTGTTATGGCTTTAGTGTTTTCAAATATTTTTAAATTTAGCACACCAGGAGTCAATTATTTAGTATACTTATTAACAGGATTAGTAATGTTTAATTACTTTAATGAAGCTTCTAATTTAGCAATGAGTTCTGTAGTAGCAAATTTTGCATTAATTAACAAAATTTATATACCAAAATATATTTTCCCAATATCGAAATGTTTATTTGTAGGTATAAATTTTTTGTTAACACTTATACCATTGTATGCAATAATTTTGATTACTGGCACACCTTTAAATGTATATCATCTGCTGTTGCCTTATGCTTTTCTATGTTTATTTATTTTTACAGTTGGAATGGGCTTATTATTATCAGCAGTATCAGTTTTTTTAAGAGATATGTTTTACATTTATGGAATAGTAATGACTTTATGGATGTATATAACACCTATAATGTATGATATAAAAATGATTGATGAACAATTTCAATTCTATTTTAAACTAAATCCTTTATATCATTATATTAATTTCGCAAGAAGAATAATATTATATAATGAAATTCCAACACCATTTACATGGTTAGTATGTGCTGGAACTTCGATTTTAACTTTACTTATAGGTGTTATTGTATTTAAGAAAAATCAAGATAAATTTATATATTATATATAGGAGGAAATATGATTAAAGTAAAAGATGTATCAATGCGATTTAATTTAGGTATAGAAAAAAACTTTTCTATAAAACTATTTTTTATAAATTTATTTAAACATAAAGAAAAGAAAGCCAAAAAAGAATTTTGGGCATTAAAAAATGTTGATTTTGAAGTAAATAAAGGTGAGGTAATTGGTTTTGTAGGATGTAATGGTGCTGGAAAATCAACATTACTAAAAATTGTTGCAGGAGTAATGAAACCAACAAAGGGAGTAGTAGAAAAATATGGTAATGTATGCCCTATGATAGAATTAGGTGCAGGGTTTGATATGGATTTAACTGCTAGAGAAAATATATATTTGAATGGTGCTATTTTAGGGTATTCTAAAGAGTTTATAAATGAAAAATTTGATGAAATTGTTGAATTTTCTGAATTAAAAGATTTTCTAGATGTTCCAGTTAGAAATTTCTCTTCAGGAATGGTTACAAGATTAGCTTTTTCAATAGCAACAATAGTTGACCCTGAAATTTTGATAGTTGATGAGATTTTGTCAGTAGGCGATATAGCTTTTCAACAAAAGAGTGAAAATAAAATGAGAACAATGATAAAAAGCGGAACGACGGTTTTATTTGTATCACATTCAGTGGCACAAATACAATCATTATGTGATAGAGTTATATGGCTTGAGAATGGTTCTATAAAAAAAATTGGTGATCCGAAAGAAATATGTGAGGAATACGAAAAATATATGATGAAATAAAAGGAGAATGACTATGAGAAAGATAAAAAAATATATTAGTAAGGTAATTAACCATTATAGATATCATGGATTAAATGGAACTTGGAATGCAATATTATATAAAGTTAAATTAAAGTTAAAATTAGTAAAAAACAATTCTTATATTACGGGATTTGAAAAGTATAAAAATTTTGACTTAAATGATGAAGAAAAAAATACAGATATTTTGTATAAAAATGGTAAAAATGTATACATTTTTGCTACAGTACCATATTTTGATGTTGGTGGTGGACAACGTTCATCTCAATTATCAAAAATATTCAATAAAATGGGATTTTCGGTATATTATATATATGCATATGAATGCAGTGAAAGTAATATTCCTTTAATTTCAATCCCTACAACATATCATAAATACATAAATAATGTAAATTATGAAGAATTAGAAGATACAGTAAAAGCAGATGATATATTTATTTTTGAAGCACCTATAAAAATGTTTGACAAATATCTTGCATTAGCTAAAATAAAAAATGCCAAAGTTATATATGAAAATATTGATAACTGGGAAACATCTTTAGGTTCTATGTTCTTTAATCGAGATACTCTAATAATGATGCTTAACAATGCAGATATGATAATTGCGACTGCTAAAAAACTAGTTTCTCAAACAGAAGAATATGTTGCAAAATATTGTAGTAAGCCAAAAAAAGTACATTATTTAGCTAATGCTGTTGATGATGAAATATTTGAGCCAAGAAAAAAATATGAAAAACCAGAAGATATATTTATTGGTAAAAAAACTCTAATTTATTATGGATCACTTTGGGGTGAATGGTTTGATTGGGATATGATAGAAAAAGTTGCAAAATACGATTCTAATATTTCAATAAATCTTATAGGGGATCAATCAGGAATACCTCATATTGTAAGTAGAATGCCTGAAAATGTTCATTTCTTAGGAATAAAGAGACAAATTGAATTACCATCGTATTTGAATTATTCAGATTTTGCATTATTACCATTTAAGGTTGGAAAAATTGGTGATTATGTTTCACCTTTAAAGATTTTTGAGTATATTTCAATGAATATACCTGTTTTAGCAACAACATTACCAGATATACAAAACTATCCTAATGTATATACAAGTTGCAATGTAGAGGACTGGTTGAATTATATAAATAATTATAAAAAAAATGAAGAAATATCTCAGTTAAGAGATGAATTTATTGACCAAAATAATTGGTATAATAGATGTACAATTATGTTAGATGAACTATTCCCTGAAAAAAATAAAAAAGTTCGTGATGATGCATATGGAGAAGTGTCTGTTGTAGTATTAAACTATAATAATAAAAAAGTGATTACACATTGTGTAGATACTTTATTAAAATATAATGGTAGGTATAATTATCAAGTTGTTATTGTAGACAATATGAGTACAGATGGTTCTTATGAATTATTACAGGAAAAATATGGTACAGAAATTACATTAGTAAGAAATACTAAGAATGGCTGTTCATCTGGAAGAAACTTAGGTGTAAAAAATTCAAAAGGTAAATATATACTATTCTTAGATAGTGATGAATGGATATTAAATAAGTACTGGCTAGATTCATACTTAGAAACAATAATTGATAATGATAATATAGGAGCTCTTGGTTGGGGTGCTGGTTGGTTTAACTCTAAAGGCTTTTCATATAAAGTAGTAGATGCATATGAACACTTTTATATGCCACCAAATTCAATTGCTAGAAAAGATATAGGTTATTTAGCAACATGTGGATTTATAATGGAAAAAGATTTATTTTATAAAATTGGTGAGTTTGACATAAATTATGATCCGACTTGTTATGAGGATACAGACTTGTCATTAAAAATAAGAAATTCAGGAAAAGAAACATATTATTCTAAATATTTAGGAGTTGGACATTTACCACATCAAACAACGAAAAGTGGGACAAGTGCTCATGATAAGCTTATAAGAGAAAAAGGAGAGTATTTCTTAAAAAAATGGAAAGAAATCAATCCAAATCTTATATTTAAGTATGTGAAATAAGATTGTATTAATGGAGTGTTTTATGAAAGATAAAATAGCAAAGTTATATAGTGTTATAAAAAAAGATGGAGTATTTAAAACTATAAAAAAGTTAAGTTTATATTTTAAAGCAGAATATGGAAGTAAATTAAATATTTTTTCAATTTCTTATTATAAAATTAATAGAAAAAAGTATGAAAATATAATTAATAATATATTAAAACAAGATTACGAAAGAATTATAATTTGGAAAAGTGATTTTGGTTGGAATGTTCCACTATTTCAAAGACCACAACATATTGCTAAAAATTTATCAAATCAAGATTGTTTGATATTTTATGAAGTAACTTCTATGACTGATAAAGTAAAAGATATAATGAAAATAAATGACAATTTATATTTAATAAATTTAAAAAATCCTGCTATTTCAAAGCTTTTAATGGAGCAACTTGAAAAAACAGATAAAAATAAATATATTCAGTTTTATTCGACTGATTATAAAATAAGTGTTAATGAAGTAAAAGATTATATTAGTAAAGGATTTAAAATTATATATGAATATATAGATGATTTAAGCCCTGTTATTATTGGAACAAATGATATTCCTAAAAATATGCTTGATAAATATAATTATATGCTTAAAGATAAAGAAAATGTTTTTGTTATAGTTACTGCAGATCAATTGGAGAAGGATATTGTTCAAAAAAGAGGTAATGAAAAATTAGCTTTTTCATGTAATGGAGTGGATTATGAACATTTTAAGAATATAGATAATAATTTTGTATTCGAAAAAGATTTTGATGAAATATTAAAAAAAGGAAGAAACATAATAGGATATTATGGAGCTTTAGCCAATTGGATGGATTATGATTTGATTAAATTCTTAGCAAAAGAAAAACCAGAATATGAGATTGTCTTTTTTGGCGTAAAATATGATGATTCATTTGACAAATCCAAAGTTAATACATTTAAAAATGTGCATTTCCTTGGTAAAAGAAAATACGATATATTGCAAAATTATTCTAATAAATTTGATGTGTGCATAATTCCATTCAAAATAAATGAAATTACAAAAGCAACATCTCCAGTAAAATTGTTTGAATATATGGCATTAGGAAAACCAATTGTAACTACAGATATGGATGAATGTAAAAAATACGAATCTGTATTAATTGCAAAGAATAAAGAAGAGTTTGTAACTTTGATTAACAAAGCTATAGAATCAAAGAATAATACAGAATATTTAGAAATGCTAAAAAAAGATGCATTGAACAATACATGGGACCAAAAAGCTAAAATTATAGTAGATTTATTAAAAAAATATGAATATAAAGAGTGGAGGGCGTGAATTTGGAAGAATATTGGAATTATATTAAATGGCTAGGAAAATCTTTATATAAAGAAAAAATAGAATTATTGGGGGATGTTAATGTTGAGTGCGTTTTTCATGGTGAAGTAACTTATAAAGAATTATCAAATGATATGATATTTATAATAGATTGTAATAGCATAAATGATAGTATTTACATAGTATATAAATATCAGAAGAAAATTGAAGAGAAATATAAGATTCTTGATATTTCACTATTTAAGGGAAATGACAAAGTGAATTTTTCGGAGACATATTTAATTGCATTATTCTGTGTTGATATTGAAAAATATAATGAAAACTCTGAAAAGTATAATCAAGTTTTTAAACAAGAGTTGATCAATTTAGGGAAAGTAAAACAAGACATAAATGAAATTTTAAATCAGGAATATGAAAGAAAAGTGGAGGTAAACAATATTCCACAAAACGATAGTAATAAAAATATAAACGACTTGTATTTAAAAATGTTGGAATCAATTATAGATAAAAATAAGCATGATTTAATGGAATTAAAAATCAATAGAGATAATAATAAAAAAGATGATTTTGAATTTGTAAATAATTATAAGAAAGACGATAAAAGTAATAGAAATTTAAAAAATATTAATATAGATTATATTGATAAATTATTAAAAATAAAAGATAATAAATGGATAAGAAAGTATAGAACAGAAAACAGAATATATAAGCTCAAAAAAGTAGAAAGTATTATAGATAGAGATAGAATTTCAGATGGTTGTTTTACTTGTTTCGTTGTACTTGATTGTACAGAAGAAAAAATAAATAAAAAAATAATTAGAATTTTTAAAAAACTGAAAAGTAAAATAATAGTTATCTCAAATGACAAAAATATTTATGACAAAAATATATTAGTTATTTCTTCATTAAAAAAAGCTATAAAAATACTAGAAGGATATAAATACATATATATAAATAACAGAGGAAAAGAAATAAACTATGAAGATGTTATTAATATAAATATAGAACAAGTTAGTGCTTTGGATAATTATAAATTAATAAAAAAATGTCTTATAAGTAAAGATGGTTTACAAGCTTTTGCTAATTTAGATAATGTAAATAGTATAAAAGTATTAACAGGTACTTTTTTAAATTTTGAAGGAAGTAACTATTATTCTGGGGGAGCTGAAAGATATTTAATTGATTTACATTTTGTTTGTAAACAATTAGGTATGAAACTAAGAATATACCAAAAAGCTGATTTCGAATTTCTTAGATATTATAATGATATTGAAATTGTAGGTATATCTCATAATCTAACAAAATATAATTACGAATTTGAACAAAATATGAGTATAAGAAATAAATTTAATAGAATAGCTAAAAATAAAAGCAATTTGAATATATATTCTTCTTTTATGGAGTGTTATGGTGAAGCAATTTCTCCATCAGTAGGAATAAGTCATGGAGTTGCTTGGGATTGTAAGTCAAATGTATATGACGGTAATCTAAATGGAAATGCCTGGATAATAGATTCTGCTATTTCATGTGATAAATTAGTTTCTGTTGATACGAATACTGCAAATTATTTTCAAACCGTTGATTTTCAATTAGGAAATACAACAGAAGTAATTCCTAACTATGTGGATATTAGCGAATTTTCAGGTGATGAACAAGAAAAAGACACATCGAAATTTGTTATTGTATATCCAAGAAGATTATATGAAGCTAGAGGATTATATTTATTATTAAATGTGGTAGATAATATTTTAAAGAAGTATGAAAATGTAGAGATTCATTTTGTTGGAAAAGGTTTTAAAAAAGATACAGATAAAATTCAAGAGAAAATTGATGAATGGGGAACAAATCGAATTAAAATGTATAATTGCCCTCCAGAAAAAATGCATGAAGTATATAAAATAGCTGATATTTCCGTAATACCAACTTTATACAGTGAAGGAACAAGTTTATCATGTTTAGAAGCTATGTCTACTGGAAATGCAGTTATTTCAACAAGAGTGGGTGGATTAACAGATTTGATAATTAATAATTATAATGGAAAATTAATTGAGCCTAATCAGATTAGTTTGTATAATGCAATTTGTGAATTTATTGATGATCCAGAATTGATGAAAAAGTGTCAAGAAAGAGCAAAAGAAGTTGCTAAAGTATTTAATAAAGATATTTGGATTGAAAAATGGAAAAAAGTTATCAATAATTATGGAAAAAAGAAAAGTTCGAAAGAAATAATTAATTATAACATAGTTATGATATATGTTTCTGACAAAAACATAGAAAGTGAAAAATTAAATAAATTGATATTTAAAAAATTATTAAGAAACAATGTAGTATATATTGTTAATAATAAAGTAAAAAAGGAAGATAGCTATGGAAGACTTCAATATTTATTTGAGAATGAAGATTTATATAGACAACCTGATGAAATATTAATTGATAAAGAATATGAAAATAAGGATAATATTTCCGGTAAATATGTAAATTTTTAAAATAGTTAAAATAATAAATACAAGGAGAAAAAATGGTAAAAGAAAATATATTAGGTTTTGATGTGTGTTGTAGTGATGAAAATGAGTTAATTAAAGAAATTTTTAAGGACTATGTATATAATAATCAAGTTGTTATAAACAGTATAAATCCTGAAATAATAATTAACAATATTAAAGATGATGATTACAAAAAAAATATGAATAATCAAAAATATCAGATTCCTGATGGAATAGGAATAGTATATGCTTCAAAAATTAATAAAGGTCATATCAAATCAAGAATAACTGGTATAGATTTTATGAATAGAATTATGGAAGAGTCCGTAATATATGATTCTAAAATATTTTTATATGGTTCAAAACCTAATATTGCATTTAAAGCTAAACAAGAACTAGAAAAAAAGTATAAAAAAATAAATATTGTTGGAGTATGTGATGGATATATTGATGAAAATGATGCATTAGAAATAATTGAGAAAGCAAACCCAGATATATTATTTGTAGGATTAGGAAGTCCAAAACAAGAAAAATTTATTTTAGAGAATATGAAAAAACTAAAAACTATAAAGATTTTTATGCCTGTTGGTGGAAGCTTTGATGTAATAAGTAATTCAATTAAAAGAGCACCAAAATGGATGATAAATACTAATTTAGAATGGTTTTATAGATTAATAAAACAACCTACACGTGTTTTTAGACAATTAAAATTAATTAAATTCATTTTGGTTGTTTTTAAGGATAAAATAAAAAAAGTAAAGGAGTAGATTTAAAATGTCAAAAATTAAAGTAATGACTGTATTTGGTACAAGACCTGAAGCAATAAAAATGGCTCCATTGGTTAAAGAATTGAAAACAAGGGAGGAAATTGAATGTATTGTTTGTGTAACAGCGCAGCACCGACAAATGTTAGATCAAGTATTAAATACATTTGATATAAAACCTGATTATGACTTAGATATTATGCAACAAGGACAAACTTTGTCAGATATTACAGCGAAAGCTTTAAAAGGTCTTGAAGAGGTTATTCAAGAAGTTAAACCAAATATTGTGCTAGTTCATGGAGATACAACAACAACATTTGCTGGTGCATTAGCTGCATATTATTGTCAAGTTGATGTTGGACATGTTGAAGCCGGATTAAGAACATGGAATAAGTATTCACCATTTCCTGAAGAAATGAATAGACAAATGGTTGGTGTAATAGCTGATATTCATTTTGCTCCAACAGAAAACAGTAAAAATAGTTTGTTAAAAGAAGGAAAAAAAGAGGAAAATATTTTTGTTACAGGAAATACAGCTATTGATGCATTATCAACAACAGTTAAAGAATCATATTATAATGAAATATTTGATTGGGTAGGAAATGACAAATTAATTTTAATTACAGCACATAGAAGAGAAAATCTTGGAGAACCAATGAGAGGAATGTTTAAAGCAATAAAAAGAATCTTGGATGAGAATGATAATGTAAAAGCAATTTACCCAGTACATTTAAATCCAAAAGTTAGAAGTGTTGCAAATGAAGTTTTAGGTGATGATGATAAAATTAAATTAATCGATCCATTAGAAGTAATTGATTTTCATAATTTTTTAGCAAAATCATATCTAATTTTAACAGATAGTGGAGGAATACAAGAAGAAGCTCCATCTTTAGGAAAACCTGTATTAGTTCTTCGCGATACAACAGAAAGACCAGAGGGAATTGCTGCTGGAACATTAAAATTAGCAGGAACAGATGAAGAAACAATATATAAAATGACCAAAGAATTATTAGAAAATGAAGAAGAATATATGAAAATGAGTAAAGCGTCTAATCCATATGGAGATGGAAAGGCAAGCAAAAGAATAGCTGATGCAATAATAGCAAAATATAGTAAATAAGAAAGGATTTGTTATGAAAATAAAAGAATTATTAAAGCCAAAATACCTTTTTACTATATTTACTATTTTAATATGCGTAATGATAATTGATGTTTTTAGAATAGGAGTAGCCAATAATGGTGATTTTGGCAGGGTAATGTATACAGTTGGAATAAATGATTATAATATTCCACAAGATACAAAATATTTTAAATTTATTCATAATGAATATAATATGGATAAAGAAAACGATTTGATTTTAAAGAAGATTAATGGCGAAAAAGTAGAATTATATTATTTTACAACGCAATTTTTCTTTATATTTATTGCCCAAATATTCTCTATGTTTATTAGTGTAAATCATTTTTATTTAATAATACTTGCTAATATATATATTGTATTTTTTGGAATTGCTATGTATATTATTTTTAGTTGTGTAAAATGTAAAAGTAAAGTATTAACATGTATAATAGATTTTTTGATAATGATTATAGCTACAAATACAGAAAATATTGCATATTTTAATTCATTTTATGGGGAACCTGTTTCGTACATATCTCTTTTATTTATAATAGGTTGTTCATTAAAATGTATAAAGCAAAAAAGTTTTGAATCTAAATATTATGTTTTATTACTAATCTCGATGGCATTTTTTGTTGGAGCTAAACAGCAAAATACCATTTTAGTAGTACCATTAATTATTTTTATTATCTTCTTATTCTTTAAATATGTTAAAAGCTTGAAATATAGAGCATTTACTATAATCTCAGCAATACTAATAGGAATAATTTCTTTTTATTCATTTGCTACTATAACTGAGGATATTAGTGCATGTACAGCTTACCATTCAGTTTTTGTAGGGGTATTGGAAGTAACTGATGATAAAGAAGCTGCTATGGAATACTTTGATTTAGATAAAGATTTATTGGTATTGCAGGGCTATGATTATTGGCAGGCTGATAATGTGTTAAAAGAAATAAAAGGTGATAATTGGCAGGAATATAAGAAAAATCAAATAGATAATAAGTTAAATAGAACAAAGGTTATTAAATATTATTTAGGTCATTTTGATGAATTAATTAAAGGATGGATATATACATTAGAAAACTCATTTGCTAATGGAAAAGATTTTTTTGAATATTTACCACCAAAGTTATTAAATAAAGGTTACAAGTTTAAAGATTTTATTGTTTGGAATAAAATTAAAAGAATTTTATTTTATAATATTATTCCAATTTATGCATCAGTTATTATTTTTTATTTACTAATTTTTATTGATGTATGTAGAAGAATATTCAAATATTTTAAAGATAAAAATGATTATAATTTGGTATTTGCAATTCTAATTTTAATTATGATGAGCATTTCAGGAATACAATTTGCTATAACTTATATATCAAATGGACATGCTGATATAGATAAACAAATTTACTTATATAATGTAATAACAGATATATTAATAGCAATATATATTTATTTTTGTTGTAAAGTAGGGTATAATTATTTTAATAAATTAAAAGCTAAAATAAAGACAAGAGAGATAATAGGAGGATAATATGAAGAAGATATCAGTTGTAATACCTATGTATTATGAAGAGGAAGTTGCGCAGGAATGTTATAATAGAATGAATGGTATATTAACAAAAATTGAGAATTATGAACATGAAATTATTTTTGTAAATGATGGAAGCAAAGATAAAACATTAGAAATACTAGAAGATATTGCTAGTAAAGATAAAGATGTAAAAGTTATTTCTTTTTCAAGAAATTTTGGACACCAATGTGCAGTAACAGCAGGAATTCAATATGTAACAGGAGATGCAATAGTAATAATAGATGCGGATTTACAAGATCCGCCTGAACTTATTCCTGAAATGTTGAAATTATGGGAAGATGGAAATGAAGTAATATACGGTAAAAGAAAAACAAGAGATGGTGAATCAGCATTTAAATTATTAACTGCAAAAATGTTTTATAAAACATTAAATTCATTATCTGATGTTGATATTCCAAAAGATACAGGAGATTTTAGACTAGTTGATAGAAAAGTAGTTGATGTAATTAATTCATTACCAGAGCATAATAAATTTTTAAGAGGATTATTTAGTTGGGTAGGGTTTAAACAATATGCATTTGAATATGAAAGAAAAGAAAGATTTGCAGGTGAAACAAAATATCCATTGAAAAAAATGTTGAAATTAGCTTCAGATGGAATAATTAGTTTTTCAACTAAGCCATTAAAAATTGTAGGGGGATTAGGAATATTATCTATAATAACTTCATTTATTATCCTAATATATTCTATAATTTCATATATATTTAATTTAAATAGTTTAACTGCTGGATGGACTTCAATGATGGTAACTATTACATTATTTAGTGGTGTACAATTACTTTCTATATGGATAATTTCAGAATATATAGCTAGAATATATGATGAAAGCAAAAAAAGACCACAATATATTATAGATAAAAAAATAAATATAGATTAAAAAGAGGGGTTGATGTTTTATGTGGGGAGATATATCAATAGCTTTCTTGCTAGCTTTTATAACAGCTTTTGTTATTACACCATATACCATTAGGATAGCTAATAAAGTAGGAGCAGTTGACTTTCCTGAAAAAAGAAGAATAAACGACAAACCTATACCTAGACTTGGAGGACTTGCTGTAATTGCTGGATTTTTACTTTCATGTACTTATCTCTTAATAGTAATGAGCTTGGAAGGAACAATAAATTTATTTGGGGAAGAACGATATTTTTATAAATTGATAGGTGTATTAATAGGAATATTGATATTGGCGATTTTTTGCCTTTTTGATGATGTGAAAGGTATTCCAGCAATAGTAAAATTACTTGGACAAACTATAGCGGCTGTTATTGTGGTTTCTTTTGGAACTAAGATTGATAATATTAATATTCCTTTCTTAGAACAAACATTACATATAAATAATAGTATATATATTTATATTATTTCAGTCGGTTGGATCGTAGGAATAACTAATGCAATAAATTTAATAGATGGTTTAGATGGTTTATCATCAGGTATAACTTTAATATCATGTTTTTCACTAATTATTGTATTTACAATGAATCAATCTCCAATAATGGCTGTTATATTAATAACAGCTTTGGCAGGGGCAATAGTAGGTTTTTTACCATTTAATTTTAATCCAGCAAAAACATTTATTGGAGATACTGGTGCACAATTTCTAGGATTTGCCCTTGCTATTATTTCAATGTTAGGAACAGCTAAAACATATACTTTATTAGTTTTAATTGCTCCATTAATTATACTAGCATTACCAATTGCAGATACATTATTTGCAATAGTTAGAAGAATTATAAAAGGAAAATCTATAAAAGCAATCTTTTCACCTGATACAGGTCATTTACACCATAAACTAATGCAAAAAGGTTATACGCAAAAACAAGCAGTATTAATTTTATATGGTATAAGTGCTTGTCTAGGTATGTTTGCTATTGTATTAATAGAAAGTGGTATATGGAAAGCTATTTCATTTGCTCTAATGATTACAGCAATTAGTACTATTGGATACAAAGATTTTTTCGAAAAAAAATCTAAAAGTGATAAAAGAAGTAAATAATGATATAATGAAAATAAATAAATTTTAATTTGTATAAGAGGAGATTTAATGAACGAATTAAAAGAAAGTAATAAAAATATAATTACCGAAAAACAAGATGAAACAATTATACAAAATGAAAAAGATATTATAGAAGTACACAATAGAGAAAAATATCAGAATAAAACTAAAGAATCCTTAAAAGTATTAAAAAAAATATATGACCAAACATTTCAAACAAGAGCATTTATATTATTAATTGGTGTAATACTACTTTTAAAAACAATATTATTGTATAAAGTTGCAATTTTTAATACAAAACCAATAAAACCAGAATACATAAAGATGTCAATATCATTTATAGCAATAATACTAGCAGTTCCTATGTTGGTGAAAGGAAAAGCAAGATTTTGGGTAATACTTATTGTTGATTTATTAATAAGCATTTTATTATTTATAAATGAGTTGTATTATTCATTTTCATCTAATTTGGTATCAGTATCACAAATATCAAATTTACAATATGGGAAGGAAATATCCGCTGCATTACCTAATTTAATGCATATTAGACAAATGCTATATTTTATTGATATTATAATATTCTTAATTTTATTTTTAGCAAAAAAAATCAAATTAAAAAAAGAGCCAAGAAAAGCATATATTATAGGAATAATATACTTGATATGTATGATATTTATTTCAAATAAATATGTAAAAATATGGTTATCTGCGGCACAAGAATATCAATATAATAAAATACAACAAATTGAAAAATCAAGTATTTATGGTTATCATTATTTAGACCTAAAAAACAACTTCAACATGAAGAAAAATGTAAAATACAAAAACAAAACAGAAATGCTACAAGCATATAATGAGCTAAAAACGCAATATGGGGAAAAATATAACTTAGTATATGATTTTAAAGATATAGCAAAAGATAAAAATGTAATAGTTGTGCAATTAGAATCAGTACAGAATTTTGTTGTTAATAGGAAAATAAATGGTAAAGAGATTACACCAAATTTAAACAAATTCTTAAGCGAAAATATTCAATTTGCAAATATGCATAATCAAAGTTATACAACAACTGCTGATTCAGAGCATACTGCAATGAATTCGTTATATCCATTAGAAAATGGAATGTCATTTGCACAGTATTCTTCAAATGATTATAATGATGTATTTCATAATTTCAAAAAAGATGATTATATAACTACATATATTCACGGAAATGTAGGATCATTCTGGAACAGAGAAGCGGTGTATTCGAGACTTCCAATAGATCATCTATATTTTGATAATATATTTGATGAAAACACCGAAAGAATAAATGATTATATTTCTGATGAACAGGTATATAGAAAAATGGTTGAAGAAATAAAAAATTATGATGGAAAATTTTTCTTAAATATAATTGAAGCATCATCACATACAGCATTTGACTTGCCTGGAGTTGAGAACAAAGAACAAAAGGTAAGTATAGATGTTGGAGACGAATATAGGGGAATGTACTTCGGAAATTATTTAGAAGCGGTTAATTATGCAGATTATGCTTTTGGAATATTTATAGATGAATTAAAAAAAGCAGGTTTATATGATGATACAGTAATTCTAGTTTATGGTGATCATGCAGGATTACAAATGTATAATTGTGAAATGATGGATTTTATTAGAGAAGTAAATCCTTCATTAAATGATATAGAAACACAAGTAAATTATACAAATGTATTATGCGGATTAAAAATCCCAGGAGTTGAACCAACGAAAATTAATAAACCAACAAGTAGGTTAGATATAAAACCAACTTTAATGGAAATATGTGGAATAGAAGATGAATTTTCACTTGGTGTAAGTATGTTTTCTAATAAAGATTTCGTATGTATAAATAATGGAAGAATTATTACAGATAAATACTTTTATGACGGAAGATGGTATCTGATTGCCTCTGGTGAAGAAATTGATATAAACAATATGCCTCAAGAAGAAAGAGAAAAATTAGATTTTTATTGTGATTGTTTACAAAAAGAATTGGATATTTCTTTATCCGTTAATTTGTTGAATTTGTTGAAAAAATGACACATTTGAAACATTGAGACTTTTGGGGACGGTCTTGTTTTGTTTCATTTTTGAAACAAAACAAGACCGTCCCCAAAAGTCTCAAGAAGGAGGAACAAAATTGGAAGAAGATAGACTTTTAAGACCAGAAATCGAAGATTTCAGTGAACAAAAATTAGAAACTTCATTAAGACCAAGATTTTTAAATGAATATATAGGTCAATCAAAAGTAAAAGAAAACATGAAAATATATATTGAAGCAGCCAAAAAAAGAAATGAACCATTAGACCATGTTTTACTATATGGACCTCCAGGACTTGGAAAAACAACTTTAGCAAATATTATTTCAAATGAAATGAATTCTAACATAAAAGTTACATCTGGTCCAGCAATTGAAAAAGCTGGTGATTTGGCAGCATTATTAACCAATTTGCAAGAATTTGATGTTTTATTTATTGATGAAATCCATAGATTAAATAAAAATGTAGAAGAGATTTTATATCCAGCACTAGAAGATTTTACGCTAGATATTATAATAGGAAAAGGTCCAACAGCTAAATCTATTAGAATTGATTTACCTAAATTTACATTAATAGGTGCAACAACAAAAGCAGGAACTTTATCTACTCCATTAAGAGATAGATTTGGTATTGTTGATAGATTAGAATTATATAATATAGAGGACTTATCATTTATAGTAAAAAGATCATCTAAAATTCTTGGAATTGAAATTGATAATGAATCAGCAATTGAAATTGCAAGACGTTCAAGAGGAACTCCAAGAATTGCAAATAGACTGCTAAAAAGAGTTCGTGATTATGCAGCAGTTTTAAGTGATGGAAACATTAATTTAAAAGTAACTAAAACAGCATTAAATAGATTAGAAATTGATGAAATGGGATTAGATGAAATAGATAGAAAACTATTAGATGTAATGATTACAAAATATGCAGGAAGACCAGTTGGTATTGAAACATTAGCAACAACAATTGGGGAAGAAATCGAAACAATTGAAGATGTTTATGAACCATATTTAATTCAAATCGGATTTATTTCTAGAACAGTAAGAGGAAGAATACCATTGCTACCAGCATATGAGCATTTAGGATATTCTATTAAAGAATAGTAAAAAAGCTGTATCGAAAATATTGATACAGCTTTTTTTATTTTTAAATTGCATTAAAAAAAAATAAGTGATATAATCGAATTGAAAATTAAAAGGAGTGGCACGAAATGGAAAGAAAAATTGTTTATTCAGGCAAAATTCAACCAGGAATTTCTAAAGACCAAAATTGTATAGAAATATTTAATGCAATAAATGAATATCAAATAAAAAAAGAAATGAAAGAAATTTTATTTTTAGCAGTGATGAAAATTTTGCCAGCATATAAAAAAAATAAAGATATATTATTTCATCTAGATGCTTTTGCGAGAAATGGAAAAGTTTACCCTGAACATAGTTCAAGTAAATATATCCAAAACATGATAGATGAAGTAATGATATTAAGCAAAGAAGATTTTGAATACTATGTAAATAAATTGATTAATTTTGTTAGACAAAAAAATATTGAGTTTAAATTTGAAGAATGAAAAAAGTCATTGGGAATTTTAATTTGGGACGGAGATGATTTTTGAATTTGGGTGCGGAGAAGATTTTTTTGAATTTGGGGACGGAGAAGATTTTAAATTTTTGAAATGAGGGACAGATATTAAAATTTTTTCTGCCATTTAACTTATAAAATTTATGACAATATCTGTCCCTCATTTCAAAAATTTAAAATCTTCTCCGTCCCCAAATTCAAAATCAAAAATAAATCCTAAAATCAATATCCTCAAAAACACAATCCTGTTTCTCAACATACGCTAAAAAGCTTTCATCAATTTTATCATTAATAATTTCATCATAAAATCTATTAAACCTACCAACATGATCTTTTATTCTTTTTTTTGCATAATCAACCATAGTTCCATTTGTAATAATAAATAACCAATCACTACTTTGGGCAAGTAAAACTTCTCTTGCACATTGATTTAAAGCACGTAATTTCAAAGTGTCTGTTTCATTACAATAGTTATGAGCAAGCTCAACCATCTTATCACCAATATGATGTAAATGTTTATGTGCATAATCATTTGTGCCATTAAGCCAAACTTCACTATAACCATTAGCTCCCCAGCTAGATCTGCATGGAGTGCATTCTTGCATAATAGGATATTTTTCAATGTATTCGCTTGGAGTTATTAATTCAAAATTTGATTTATTATAATAAATTTTCTTAAACAAAATATATAACCAGTATGGACCTTCATACCACCAATGACCATATAATTCTGCATCATAAGGGCATAGAATAATAGGTGGGTTTTCAGTGTAGTTGCTGGCATAATCTATTTGAGCGGTTCTACTATCAAAAAAATGTCCGGCTTGTTTTTCGGCAGAATCTTTTGCCCAGTCAATATTATAAATATCTTTATATTCAGTTTTTCCAGTAATTCTATGATATTTAATTCCTGTATGAACTCGAACTCCATTATGGGCAATATAAGGTTTTATATAATCATAATCAGTTTCGTAGCCAATGTCTCTATAAAATTCACGATAATTAAAATCACCAGGATAGCCTATTTCTGAACTCCATACTTGTCTAGAAGATTCAAGGTCCCTGCCAAAAGCAATAACACCATTTGGAGAAACAATAGGAGCAAAAGTCCCAAAAAGCGGAGCAGGGTCTGCATATAAGATTCCATGTGATTCTGTAATAATATATTTAATGCCAAATTCCTTCAAGTATTTATCAGCTTCGGGAACATAACCACATTCAGGAAGCCATATTCCATTAGGTTTTCTTCCTAAATATTTTTCATAAGTTTGAACTCCAACAGCAATTTGAGCTTTAACTGTTTGCTCTGTAGTGTACAAAATAGGAAAATATCCATGTGTTGCACCACAAGTAATAATTTCCAAAACACCAATATCTTGAAAATGCTTGAAACCATTTATTAAATTACAATTATATTTATCTCTGAAAATTTTTAAATCATTTGAATATCTATCAAAATAATATTTAGATAATTTATTAATTCTTTCATCATATGTTGTTCTAGAAATTTCCTTTTTGGCTAATTCAATATGTTGTTCTAAATATTTAATATATCTTTTTTGCAACAATTCATTAGCAAGCATGCACATAAGCGGAGGGGTAAGAGACATTGTTATCCTGAAATCTACGCCTTCATTAACAAGCATTTCAAAATTAGTTAATAATGGAATGTAGGTTTCAGAAATAGCTTCAAAAAGCCATTGTTCTTCTAAATAATCTTCACTCTCAGGGTGATGGATAAAAGGTAGATGTGCATGTAATACAAAACTAACATATCCTTTTGTTTGACTCATAAACTATACGTCCTTTCGTTTTAAAATAAAAGGACAGTCCTAAAGTGGCATTACATTTGCCATATGGAACCATCCTTTGGCGCAAATTAATTTAAATTTTAAATTGAGAAGAAGGGGTATTTAAAACATCTTCATCATACATATCTTTATAGAATTTATATATATCTTTCAAAAATTTAAAAGACTTAATATTTTTCTTGATTACTTTACCATTACTTACATCTTTAAAAACGACAAATTCTTTAATTTTCTCAAATAAAATATGATTATTAGGTGATTGTAATTCATTAGAATGAGCAATAGATAAATAATCTGAACCATCATTATTAAAATTAGGCTGATTATGCTTATCAATAAATTTTCTTACAAGTTCAATGTCATATTTACAATCAGCATCTTCAGTATTTAAATACCAACAATTTGCAAAATCGTTAATCTCAATTTCTGTTGTTTTATTAAGTGTTAAATTATGAACAATTAAAGCAGGTTTTGTTTTTTGAAAAAAATCATCTCCATATGAATTTTTAAATGCTTCTATATCCAAATCAGAAACTTCCCAATAAACAAAAAGAGTTTTTGGAGTTTGTGCCAATAATCGTACAAGTGTATTTCCGTATTTGTATGGCAAATCATAGTATTCGATAATTTGAACATTGCTTTTTATAACTGATTTTTTTTCTTCAGATTTAGCTGTAGAATTTTTTTTAGAACTGCTTTTGGCTATTGTGGATTTTTGTGCTTTAGATTTTTTAGATTCGGTTTTTTTAGCAGGAGATTTTGCAGACTTAGGTACTTTTTTAGATGAACTAGCAGATTTAGAACTTTTTACCGAACCTTTTTTAGAAGATACCTTTTTTTCAGAATCAATTTCATTAACAGAGTTTTCTATTATTTTAGTTAAAGCACTTTTTCGTGATTTAACACCAGATTTTTTTTCAACACTTTTTTTCTCATTAATTATTTCGTTTTCATCAATTTTTTCTTTCGCTTTTCTTGGCATAATTTCCTCCTTGGTATGAACTCTAAATTCATTGATTATATACTATACCATTAACAGAAAAAAAACAATAGAAAAAAGGAAAAAATATGTTAAAAATTGTAGAAAAAATATATTGACTTTTAAAATAAACTTATATAGAATAATTGTAGAAAAGCGAAAAAAGAGAAGTACTTAAGATGAATAAAAACTGAAAGGAGCATGGGGATAAAATGAAAATTTTAATGCTAACTTGGGAATATCCACCAAGAATAGTTGGAGGAATTGCGAGAGTAGTACATGATTTATCACATAAACTTGTTAAAGACGGAAATGAGGTAACAGTTGTAACATACAAGGAAGGTAATGTACCAGAATTTGAAGATGACAAAGGAGTAAAAGTTTATAGAGTTGGAAATTATATGATACATCCAAATAATTTCACAGATTGGATTATGCAATTAAATTTTACTTTAACAGCAAAAGCAACTCAAATAATAAATGAACAGGGTCCTTTTGACTGTATACATGCACATGATTGGCTTGTAACATACTCAGCAAAAACATTAAAAGATGCTTTTCATATCCCAATTGTAGCAACTATACATGCAACAGAATCAGGAAGAAATAGTGGAATACATGATGATGTTCAAAGATATATAAATGATACAGAATGGCTTTTAACATATGAATCAAGTGAAGTAATAGTAAATAGTAATTATATGAAATGTGAATTGCAACGATTATTTGGCTTGCCATTTGAAAAAATAAATGTAATACCAAATGGGATAAATTTAAATAATTTTTCAGGAATAGAAAAGGATTATGATTTTAGAAGAAAATATGCTATGGATAATGAAAAAATTATATTATATATTGGAAGATTAGTACACGAAAAAGGAGTTCAACATCTTATATCAGCAATGCCAAAAATTATCAATGGATATAATGATACAAAATTAATAATAGGCGGAAAAGGCGGAATGTTAGATGAATTAAGAGAACAAGCACGAAATCTTGGAATAGAAAACAAAGTATATTTCACTGGATATTTATCATCAAAAGATGTTCAAAAAATGTACAAATGTGCTGATATTGCAGTATTTCCAAGCACATATGAACCATTTGGAATAGTAGCCCTAGAATCAATGCTTGCAGGAATTCCAACAGTTGTTTCAGACATAGGAGGATTAAATGAAATCGTTAACCATGGTGTAGATGGAATGAAAAGCTATGCAGGAAACAGCAATTCAATTGCAGATTCAGTACTTACGCTATTATATAATCATCAATTATGTGATAATATTACAAAAAATGCAAAAGCTAAAGTAAAAAAAGAATATAACTGGAATAAAATCACACAAGACACATTCTTTACTTATCAAAAAGCAATATGCCAAACAATGGCTGAAAAACAAGCAAGAGAAATTGCACAAGAAAATGCACAAAAAACAGCAAAAGCAAAGAATTCAGAAAAAGAAATTACAAAGTTATTGGATTTCAAGAAAAAACATGCATATGCATAAAATTTGAGACTTTGGGGACGGTCTTTTTAGTCTCACTTTTGAGACTCGTAGGGACGGTCTTCATAAAAAGCAGGAGGTAAAATAAATGAACGTATATGATACAGCTAATAAATTAGCTTATGAAATGAAAAACTCAGATGAGTATAAAAAATACAAAGAAGCAAAAGATAGAATTATGAAAGACCCAGAAATGAAAGCTAAAATTGACGAATTTGAAAAAATAAGATATGAATCACAAGTATTAGCAATTCAAAAAGGTGAAGGTGATTCAGAAAAAATGCAAAAATTGCAACAGTTATATACAATTTTAGTAGAGAATAAAGATATTAAAGAATACTTTGATTTGGAAGTGAAATTTAATGTTATGGTAGCTGATGTTAATAAGATAATTGCAGAGGCGATTAAAGAGGTTCTTTAATATTGTGAATTTATAAATTAAGAGCATATAAAAACATATGCTCTGTTTTAGTATAATCTAATTTTATTTTTTTGCATTAATTTATTATAATACATTTATAAATATGATTATAATCTATAGAAAATAAAGATATACGGAAAAGAGGGAAAAATGGACTTAATAGTATTGTTGATATCATCTATAATTATCTTAATAATTTTAGCTGTCTTGTTACGATTTAATGGCAAAAATATTAAATCAATTAAATCAATCGGATGCGATAAAAGGTTAAATGAAATTACAAACAAATTACCAGAAAACGAGTATGTATGCAGAGAAATTTTGAAAATGATAAAAAATGAAAATGTAAAAATAAAAGTCGGAAACGAAAATTCTCAGTCAAGTTTATATATTGTTGCAACTAATAGCATATTAATAGCCAACATAAAAAATACATTTACAAGAATACAAACAATAGCACATGAATGCATACATTCGATTCAAGATAAGCGATTATTGTGGTTTAATTTTATTTTTTCAAATATATATTTGATATATTTTACTATCATAACAATTTTGGCACTTTTTAACAAGTTAGCAAATCCTAGCATATATTCAAATATTTTGGTAATGATGTCGGTTTTAGCTTATTTTGTGCGTTCTTATATTGAAACAGATGCAATGATAAGAGCGAGATTTTTAGCTAAAGAGTACTTAGCTAGAAAAATCGATTGTGTTAGTGAAAATGAAGTTGATACAATAGTTTCTAATTATGATAGATTAAATGAGATTGGTGTGAAGTTTTATAATTTTAAATTGTTGTTTGATTATGTGGTTAAGATTGTTGTTTTTTTAGTTGTGGCAATTTGGGGCTGTAAATAAAACAAGTGAGGAATTAGTAAAATTTTTTATTATCTAATCTTGACAAATAAAAAAAAAATGTCATAATAAAAAAATCCAGCCAAGAGCTGTTTATATAAAGATATTAACCAGACTTAAATTTAAGGAGGAAAACAATGATTAAGAAATTTTGGACAGTATTTTTAGCGGTGGTAATGCTTGTTGTAGGTATGCCGGTATCTACATATGCAAGTGCTAAAGGACCGTTAAAACGGGTTATTGAAGACTATCAAACAGTATCCCGAACAAATGAGATTATTACTTCAACAGAAATTGAAGGCTTAAGAATCTCTTGTAAATATCTGAAAAATACGAATGACTATTTTTTGTATTTGGAAGATGAACAGTATAAGCTTGATGTATTAATTGAAGGTAATAATATTTTGTTTGATATCCACAAGGATACAACAAGTAATAACAATATGGTATATGGACAAAGTGTGACGTTAATTTCTCTTGGGGCTTTAGCACCGGAAATTATTACTGCTATAGAGGGCTGTATAATAGGTGTTGTTTCTGCAGCTGGTGTTACAGGTGTTACATATGTATCTGTTGAATTACTTGAAAAAATTACAACATCAAATAAAATACAGAATATCAATGTTAGTGCTGCTAATGCAGCTGTATCTGCAGCAACTTCGGGAGTTACAGTAAAAACCGAATATGACAATTCATACTTTGAGGCGAAAATAAATGTAGATGATACAGTTTATATTGGTCGGTTGTTGACATATAAAGATGCTTTATACAGGTTAAGAAGCGGATATGATATTTTTGCAATTGATGAAGTTAAAGCATGTTTTTTAGCTCAAGTAGCATCACCTTTAAAACAGGTTAAAGGTCCAGAAATTCATAAAGGAAAAGGTATGAGATATTCTCATTATCATCCTAAAGGCATAGAATGGTATAGAGATAAGAAACATTATCCACATGTATGGTATATTTAGAGCATATAAGGAGGAAAAACGTTGAAAGTTGTTATTGATTTTGCAACAAGTGCAAGTATAATTGAATTTTTACCATTTTTGGGAACTGAAATCAGTAAATATCAAATGGAGTTTGAAGATTGGTATTATGAAGAAAAGAAAAAGGGCTGCTTTAGTCAACGTTCAGATCTTCCCTATGAAGTTTTTGATGTCAATGTTGTAATAGATTGGATAAATGAAGTTGCACCTGAGGCAAAACCAAGAATTATCGTAGAAGAAATAAGCCATAATGAGGTGGATCCTACATTACCAAGTATGTGCTTTTAAAGAATATAAATGAGGCTTTTTATAAAAGCCTCATTTGCATTAAAAAACGAAAGTAGGAGGAAAAAATATGAGACGGAAGATCATACAAATTCTAATTATATTTTTTATTATATGTATTTTTTTTCTTTTTTCTTGGAGTGCTTCTAGAGAAAGAAAAACAGTGAAAATTGGTATAATAGATTCTTATATTCAAACGCAAACATTAGAGAGCATGAATATAACACACGTGAATTATACAAATATTAATAAGCAAACTAGCAATATTCATGGAAAAGTTACATTGAAAATTATTCAAAGTAAATGTAAAAATAGCGAAATCTATTATGCCAGTGTTTTAGACGAAAATAATACTTCTTCAATAGAAAATATTGTGTCTGCATTAAATTGGTGTATAGAAAACAAAGTTGATGTAATTTGTATGAGTTTTGCTACTTTGACGGATGATAGTTTACTAAAAGATGCAATTAATAAAGCTTTGAGTAAAAATATAATTATTACTGCATCCTGTATCAATTTGTCAGATAAAAAATGCTATCCAGCTATGTATGATGGGGTAATATCTGTATCTGAAGGATTAAACAAGAATGCAACAATTATTATGAAGAATAAAAAAATCTCAGTAATGATAGACGGGAAAAAGCTGCAAAAAACAGGAACTTCTGTTTCAAATGCTTATGTTTGTGGTTATATATCAGATGAAATATCCAAAGGAAATGAAGATATAAAAGGTATAATAAAAAATATAAGTAAAGATGTAAACAAAAGTTAAAATTGAATAAATATGATTAAAAGCATTGGCAGAAAAAATAAAATAGTCAAATATAATTAAAATAATTGAGATAGTTCTAAAAAATAGAACTGTCTCAATTATTAAATTTGACAAAAGACTAATCCAAAATTAATTTCTCCAAAATCTGAACAGCATTACTAGCAGCACCTTTTCTAATATTATCAGCAACTACCCAAATATTTAGTCCATTCTTCACACTAAAATCTCTCCTAATTCTACTAACATAAACCTCATCATTACCAGAAACATTAGTAGGAAAAGCATAAATTTCAGAACGTGTATTATCTTCAACAACAATTCCAGGTGAATTCTTTAAAATTTCAACTACCTTATCTAATTCAAACTCTAACTCAAATTCGATATTGATACTCTCACAATGTGAATTAAAAACAGGAACTCTTACAGTTGTGGAAGTAATTGCTAAATCAGGTTTTCCTAAAATTTTTCTTGTTTCATTAATCATTTTTTCTTCTTCTTTGGTATAACCATTATCCAAAAACTTATCAATATGTGGTAAACAATTATTGAAAATAGGGTAAGGAAATTTTTCTAAACTGTAGTTCAAAGATGATGCATCAATTGTTTTTTTATTACTATTAGATACTTCTAATAAATTACTTTCACTATGATTTTTATAATAATCAGCAATCCCATTTTCCAAATCATGAATTCCCTTAGAACCAGCACCAGAAACAGCTTGATATGTTGAATAAATAATTCTCTTAATTCCAAAAGCATCATCCAAAGGCTTAAGAGCACAAACAGCTTGAATAGTAGAACAATTAGGATTTGCAATAATTCCATTATGCCACTTAATATCTTCAGGATTTACCTCAGGAACAACCAAAGGAACATCTTCTTTCATTCTAAAAGCACTACTATTATCAATAACAATGCAACCATGATTACTAGTAATAGAAGCATATTTTAAAGAAGTGTCACCACCAGCTGAAAATAAAGCAAAATCAAATCCTTCATCAAAAGAATCTTCTTTTAACTCTCTAACAACATAAATATTATCCATGAATTTTAGAGTTTTACCAGCAGATCTAGAAGAAGCAAAAAAAGCATATTCATTAATAGGCAACTTCTTTTCTTCTAAAACTTCAATCATCTTTTGCCCAACAACACCAGTTGCACCAACAACGGCTAATTTATAATTTTTCATAAAAACCTCCTTTGTGAAACATTTGGGGACGGTCTTGTTTTGTTTCAAATTTGAAACATTTGGGGACGGTCTTAATTTGTTTCATTTGAAAATCAAAAAGTAAATACAAAATAATCAAAAAATAATTATATTAATAAAAATATGAATTAAATTATAAAATATGACTTGCAAAAATAAAAAAATAATGTATAATTAAGAGGTACAATGAAATTTACATAAAAGGAGGTGAGAGCATGCCAAGACAAGCAAGGAAAGACTTAAGCTCTAATTTTGTACACATAATGGCACAAGGAATAAATAAAGAGTACATTTTTGAAAGCAAACATTTCAAGAAAAAGTATTGGGATATTCTTTGCGAGAAAAAAAGAGATTATGATATTGATATTATTTCACATTGCATAATGGATAATCATGTACATTTGGTTGCGTATTATAATAAAGTCGAAGAATTATCAATTTTTATGAAAAGAACTAATACAGCATATGCCAAATGGTATAATGAACAGAAAGATAGAGTAGGATATGTTTTTCGTGATAGATATAAAACAGAACAAATAACAGATGCTCATCATTTATATTCTTGCATAAATTATGTTCATAATAATCCGGTTAAGGCTAAAATTGTTAAAAGACCGGAATTATATAAATTTTCAAGTTATTTAAATTATTTATCAGATGATTATATTTTAAAATCTAAAATTTTTAAAATTCTAAATATTTCATTGCAAGATTTCAAAGAAATTTTTATTAATTCAATTGATTCAGATTTTTATAGTTTTCGAGAAAAAGCTCCAGAAAAAATTATAGAAGAATATTTAAAAGAAAAAAATATACAAAGCTTTAAAGATATTATTACAAAAAAAGAAAAGAAAGAATTGATTTTGCTTTTAAAGGAAAAATCTAATTTAAAATATGATGAAATAGCCAAAATGCTAGGAATCAGCAGAACTTCGATATATAGACTTAAAGAAGAATAAAAGTTTAAAAGCAAAATTGTTTAACAAAATGAAACAAAACAAGACCGTCCCGAAATGTTTCAAAAATGAAACAAAACAAGACCGTCCCCAAAAGTCTCAAAAAAATCTCAAAAAACCCTTTAATAAATGCTATAAATAGTATATAATTAATTCAAATTATAAAGAAAGGAAAAGTTTTATATGGATTTTAGCAATATAAGAGTATGTGCTTTTGTTGGACCTTCTGGTACTGGGAAAAGTTATAGAGCACAAATGGTTGCAGGTGAAAATGATATAGAATTTATTATAGATGACGGATTATTAATTAAAGGAAATGCCGTTGTTGCTGGAACGTCAGCAAAAAAAGCTCCAACTAAAGTTGAAACTGTTAAACATGCTTTATTTTATGAAGAACATGAGAAACAAGAAATGCAAGAGGCTTTTGTTAGATTAAATCCTTCAGCAATTTTAATTTTAGGTACTTCTGATGGAATGGTGGCAAAAATAGCTGCTAATCTTGGATTACCCAAAATAAGTAAAACCATATATATAAGTGATGTTGCAACCGAAGAGGAAATGGAAAATGCAAGAAGGATTCGTGTCACAGAGGGAAAGCATGTAATACCGGTTCCTACTTTTGAAATAAAAAAAGAGTTTTCAGGGTATTTATTGGACCCATTACAAATATTTAAATCAACAGGTAGAGGTAAAACTCCATATATGGCTGAAAAATCAATAATTAGACCTACATTTAGTTATATGGGGAATTTTACTATATCTGATAATGTATTTAAACAAATTATTGAACATTTAGCAAATAAAGAACCTTCAATTCATAAAGTTGTAAGAACTCGCGTTAATAAAGGTGAATTAGGAACAGAGATTTATTTAGAGGTAATTGTAAATTACGGTAAAAAAATAGTAGATATTTTGCAAGATTTTCAGGTCAGGTCTAAGAAAGAAATTGAAAGATTAACGGCTATGAATGTTGCAAAAATTGATGTTATGGCTAAAGGAATAAATATTCCAAAAAATATGCATATGTAAATAATAAAAAAGAGAAAGAGGGAATTCAAAATGGGATTTGTTGTAGCAATTGATGGACCAGCCGGTAGTGGAAAAGGCACTGTTACAGAAATTTTGGCAAAAAAGCTTAAATTAAATAGTATTGATACAGGGGCAATGTATAGATGTGTAACACTTGCAATGATTAGAAATAATGTTGATATTAGTAATATTGAAAAAGTAATGGAGGTATTAAATAATATTAATATAGATTTACAAAAAGTTAATAATCAATTAGTTGTAAAATTAAATGGAGAAGATGTTTCAAAAGAAATTAGAGAAAATCCAGTTAATAAAATGGTTTCAAAAGTGTCTGCAATAAAAGAAGTTAGAGAGAAACTTGTGGATTTACAAAGAAAAATGGCAGAAACTCAAGATGTAATAATGGAAGGCAGAGATATTACAACAGTAGTGTTTCCTAATGCAGATGTAAAAATATATATGGATGCAGATTTAGAAGAAAGAGCTAAGAGAAGATATGCTCAAAATAAAGCTAAAAATATAGAATGTACATACGAAGAAGTTTTAGAAGACATGCGCCAAAGAGATGAAAATGACATGAATAAACCAATTGGCGCATTAAAAAAGGCTGATGATGCTATTCTTGTTGATTCAACTAATTTAACTCAAAAACAAGTTGTTAAAAAAATTGAAAAAATAATAAAAAATACTAAAAAGGTAAAAAAATTAGAACCAAGAATTTACTGGGAAAGACCTGAAACAAAATGGAAAAAATTTGTTAGAAAATTTGTTAAAGGTTTCTTAAGAACACTATACAAAATTACATTTAGAATGGAAATCACAGGAGAAGAAAACAAAACAAAAGCAGGAGAAAATGGTGGATATATAATATGTGCAAATCATGTTAATTTTTTAGATGCAGTTGCTGTAGTAGTTTTCAGCAAAGAAAAAATAAGATTTATTGGTAAATATGATTTAGCTAGAGTAGGAATTATCAGATGGTTGGAGCATTTATTTGATGTTATTCCAATTAAGAGAAACACACAAGATTTAGAAGCAATGAAAAGATGTTTAAAAGCATTAAAGAATAAAGAAATCCTAGGAATATTCCCTGAAGGAACACGAAAAGGGATGGAAAAACATCAAAAAGTTAAAAATGGAGCAGCATTTATGGCTATTAAATCAGGAGTTCCAGTCGTTCCAGTAGGAATATCAGGAGAATTTAAACCATTCAAAAAAGTATATATAACATATGGAGAGCCAATAGACATGTCAAAATATAAAATAAAAGGCAAAGAAAAAGAAGGTCAAGAACAGGCAACAAAAGAAATAATGGATAATATTGTTATGTTGACAAATGGAAAAAAATAATATATAATTATGAACTATAAACTGTGCAAAAAATAAGGCACACCGAAAGGATAAGATAAAATGGATAATATGAGTTTTGAAGAATTATTAAATCAAACATTAAAAGAGATTAAAGTTGGGCAAACTGTAACCGGAAATATTATAAATATTAATTCACAAGGAGAAATTTTTGTGGATTTAGGATATAAAGCAGATGGAATTATTCCAAAATCAGAATTTTCATATAATGAAAGTGATGATCCAAAGGATATGTTCAAAGTTGGAGATAGAATTACAGCTGATGTATTAAAATTAAATGATGGTTTAGGAAATGTACTTTTATCATTTAAAAAAGCAAATTCAAAAATTGTAAAACAAGATTTTGAAAGTAAAGTAAAAAATAATTGTACATTTACTGAAAAAGTTACTTCAGTTAATGATAATGGATTAGTTGTTGATTATAGAGGAATAAGAATATTTATACCATTATCATTATCAGCAATTCCAAGAGATGCAAAAATTGAAGATTATAAAGGAAAAACAGTTACATTTAGAGTAATTGAATATAATGAAGAAACTAGAAAAATTATAGGTTCAATTAAAGTGTTATTAGATGAGCAAAAACAAGCAAAAGAAGCGGAATTTTGGAATAACATTGAAATTGGAAAAATGTATAAAGGAACAGTAACAAGTCTTAGTTCATATGGAGCTTTCGTTGATATTGACGGAGTTCAAGGTTTGTTACATATTTCTGGAATGACATGGGAAAGAGATAAAAAACCAGAAGATATAGTTAAAGTTGGACAAGAAATAAAAGTAAAAGTTCAAGAATTTGACAAAGAAAATAAAAGATTAAAACTTGAATATGATAAAAAAGGAGCAAATCCTTGGGATAAATTTGCTGAAAAATACAATGTTAATGATATTGTAACAGTAAAAGTTGCTAATCTAATGCCATTTGGTGCATTTGTTAAAATAGATAAAGGTATTGAAGGATTAGTTCATATTTCACAAATAAGTGAAAAAAGAATTGCAAAACCTGATGAAGTGTTAAAAGTTGGTCAAAAGGTTAATGCAAAAATAATTAATATTGATTTAGAAAACAAAAAAGTTGAGTTATCAATTAGAGAATTGGAAGGTACTTCAAATGAACTAGTTGAAGAAAACAATGACAACATGGTAAATGCTGAAAATACTGAAGAAACAGTGACAGCAGAATAAAATTTAATAACAAAAAACAACAAAAAAATGCCAAGCTAAAGACTAATAAAAAAGTCTAAGCTTGGCAAAAGTGTCACACATTATGGGATGGTCTTGTATTGAATTATTTGATTTACATAATTGAAAACAAATAAAGATTTTCATAACTTTTCAATTATCCAAATTAAATAAAGCAAAACAAGATCATCTCGGAATGTGTAAAAAATGAAACAAAACAAGACCGTTCTCAAATGTTTCAAAAATGAAACAAATTAAGACCGTCCCCAAATGTTTCAAAATGAAAAAAGAAGGGAAGATTAAAAAATGAAAAACGAAAAAATAAGAAACATAGCAATAATTGCACACGTTGACCACGGAAAAACAACATTGGTAGATGCTTTATTAAGACAAAGCCATATTTTTAGAGAAAATGAACAAGTAGCTGAAAGAGTAATGGATTCAAATGATTTGGAAAAAGAAAGAGGAATTACAATTCTTTCTAAAAATACTTCAGTTATGTATAATGGAATTAAAATCAATATTGTTGATACTCCAGGACATGCTGATTTCGGTGGAGAAGTTGAAAGGGTTTTAAGAACTGTTGATGGTGTTTTACTTTTAGTTGACGCTTTTGAAGGACCAATGCCTCAAACAAGAGAAGTTTTAAAGAAATCACTAGCTGCTAATTTAAAACCAATAGTTGTAATTAATAAAATTGATAGACCTGGTGCAAATCCATTAAAAGTTGTTGACCAAGTTTTAGAACTATTTATTGAATTAGATGCAAGTGACGAACAATTAGATTTCCCAGTTATTTATGCATCAGCAAAAAACGGAATAGCAAAAATGAATTTAGAGGATGAAACAGATAATGTTCACTGTATATTTGATACAATTATCAATACAATCGAACCACCAAAATGCGAAATGGAAGGTCCTGCTCAATTATTAGTTTCTAATATTGATTATGATGATTATTTAGGAAGAATAGCAGTTGGAAGAATTGAAAGAGGAACAATAAAAAATGGTATGCCAATTGCAATTTGTAAACAAGATAAAAATCAACAAGGTAAAATTGCAAAATTATTTACATATGTTGGATTAAAAAAAGCTGAAGTTGAAGAAGCCCAAGCTGGTGATATTGTTGCATTATCAGGAATCGCAGATATAAATATTGGAGATACAATTTGTGATATTAATAATCCAGATAAAATTCCATTTGTTGATATTGATGAACCAACAGTTTCTATGACATTTAGTGTAAATAACGGACCTCTAGCTGGTAAAGAGGGTCAATATATCACATCAAGACATATAAGAGATAGATTATTCAAAGAATTAGAAAGAAACGTAAGTTTACGTGTTAAAGAAACAGATTCTGCAGATAGTTTTGAGGTATGTGGTAGAGGTGAATTACATTTATCAGTATTAATTGAAACAATGAGAAGAGAAGGATTTGAATTATTAGTTTCTCGTCCAAAAGTTATTATAAAAGATATTGATGGTGTAAAAAGTGAACCAATGGAAAGATTAGTTGTTAATGTACCAGATGATTCAATTGGAACAGTTATCGAAAAATTAGGAAGAAGAAAAGCAGAAATGGTTAACATGGAACCTGCAGAATTAGGACATACAAAAATAGAATTCAGAATTCCTGCACGTGGTTTAATTGGATATAGAACAGAATTCTTAACAGATACAAAAGGTGTAGGAACAATGAACAGCATATTTGAATGCTATGAACCATATAAAGGTGAAATTTCTTCAAGAACAAGAGGTGTTTTAGTAGCATTTGAACCAGGAACATCTGTAACATATGGATTATATAATGCTCAAGAAAGAGGAGAATTATTAATAGGTGCTGGTGTTGAAGTTTATGAAGGTATGATAGTTGGTATCAATTCAAGAAATGAAGATATTGCTATTAATGTATGTAAAGAAAAACATTTAACAAACACAAGAGCTTCAGGTTCTGATGATGCACTACGTTTAGTACCACCACTACAATTCTCATTAGAAAAAGCTATTGAATTTATAGGAGAAGATGAATTAGTTGAAGTTACTCCATTAAATATCAGATTGCGTAAAGTTATTTTAGACAGTAAAACAAGAGAAAGAGAAGCTAGAAGAAATTCTGCTCAATAAGAAAATTTTTACATGAAAATTTGTAGTTTTAATAACAAATAATAGAAAGAGACCATTTGCTTATTATAGAAGCAAATGGTCTTAATTCATTCTAAAAAACAAAAATAATGGTTTCTGACATACTATCTGTGTTAGCTAAGTCAGAAGAAACCAAAATGTTCTTATCTGAGCTAAATGTTCCTTTTATTATTATAGGTTTATCTTCAGCAAAAAAATCGTCAAAATAAACCTTCGTGAAAAGATAGCTCAGATTAAGTTTGAATTTGCCTAATTCATCTGTAACTTTAATGCTCGAATTTTCGTCCTGATAGCCAATAAAGACACTATATGTTTTCTCATAAGCAGCTTTAATGTCTGGTTCAACAATTACAATGAGAGGTTTACAGTCTTCTGGAACATTAAAAAGCGAGATTGGGGCAGATTTTATCATTTGGATAAGTTCTGCTTCTGCTTTAACCAAAGCTTTTTTGAGTTCTTCAGCTTGCTGTAACTGTTTCTTCTGCTTTTCAAGTTCGTCTTGCCTTTGCTCGGCAATTTTGTTGTTCAGAATTTCCCTAATCATAGCGTTTACCTTTCTCCTCAAAAAGAGGGAAAATGTTGTGGATATGCTAAATAAAGCATAAATACGAATGATAACCTAAAAGGTCTTCGCAATTATAGCATAGACAAAGGATTTTTGTCAAATTGAAGCCTATAAACTAAATTGTGCAGACTAAGATTTATTTGTAAAATTTTTGTGAATTTGTAGAATTTATAGAATTAAAATAGTATAATTGGAATCAGGTATTAAGAAAAGCATTTTAATTATTATAACAAATAATGAATAACTACTAATAATATATATAAATAATAATTATTATAAAATACAAAAAAGCTGATAAATATAAAGCAATAAGATATATGAAAATAAAATAATAACATATTAAAACAAAAGATAGGAAGTGATATAAATGTTTTTTTCTAGACCTGGAGAATACCCACCATGTGGTTTATTTAATATAAAACATTTAATTTTAGCAATAAGTACATTTTTAGTTATATTCATATTACTAAAAACAATAAAAATTAATAATAAAAGTCAAATAAAAAATATAATAAGAAAAACAATAATAATAATATTAATACTAGAAGTAATAAAAACAATTTTCACAATTTCAATAGGAGAAGGAAATACTCCAAATAAAATTTTACCGCTATATTACTGTAGTTTACTATTATATGCGGGAATCTTAAGTTCATTTTGCAAAGGAAAACTACAAAAAATAGGAGATACATTTTTAGCAACAGGAGCAATAGTAGGAGGTACCGTATTTCTAATAGCACCAACAACATCACTGCCAGAATATCCAATGCTACATTTTATAAGCATACACAGTTTCTTTTTTCATGGAACAATGATATTTTTAGGATTATTAATCAATAAACACAGATATATAGAACTAAAACTATCTGATATAAAATATTATGCATTATTAATTTTTATAATATGTATGTTAGCATTAGGTGTTAACATCAAATTTGGAAGTAATCTAATGTTCATATCACAAGATTTCCCAGGTATGCCACTTTCAGATGTATATCATGCAACAGGAAAATGGTTTACTCCACTAATGATAGTAGTACAAATGACATTGCCATATCTTATAGTATATAGTATAAATTGCATTTGTAATAAAGTAAAAAGATTAAAAAAAATATAATGTTCTAAAAATTAAATTTCCCATTTCAAACCTATCCAATATTAGTAACAATTATGAAATTTGTCATATATATTGAACAGAAATCATAAGACTAATATAGGAAAGGAATGAATATGGGATTTTTTGAAATTATTATAATAGGTATAGGTTTATCAATGGATGCTTTTGCAGTCTCAATGTGCAAGGGGCTATCTATAAAAAAGATTAATATTAAAATGATGTTGATAATTGGATTGTATTTTGGCTTTTTTCAAGCGATAATGCCATGTATAGGCTATGGAGTTGGAACAACTTTTTGTGAAGTTGTTGAGAAAATAGATCATTGGCTTGTATTTGTTTTACTTGGATTCATTGGAATAAATATGATAAAGAACTCAAAAAATAATGATGATGGTAAAAATGAGAGTATAGATTTTAAAACAATGTTTTTGTTGGCAATTGCTACAAGCATTGATGCACTTGCAGTTGGAGTATCTTTTGCTTTTTTGAAAGTTAGAATCATAGAGCCGGTTGTTATTATTGGAATAATAACATTTATTTTATCAGTATGTGGAGCGTTTATTGGAAACAAGTTTGGAGATAAATTACAAAGCAAAGCTGAATTATTAGGTGGAGTTGTTCTTATTTTAATTGGATTTAGGATTTTATTGGAACATCTGAGCAGATTGTAAAACTACAGGTTACAGTTTAGCAATTTTTATAAAGATATTCTACGATGTGCGCTACTCAAAAGACAAGAACGGAAATTGTGACAATTATATTAATTATAATTCAAAAAAATGTTGTTTTTTTGACATAAAATTGTTATAATAGTATAGTTATTATAAATGAAAGAAATAGGGATGTTAAATGGAATTTGAAATTAATAATATAAAATTAAATGGAGTAAAAAATGTAAGAGATTTAGGAAATATACCAGTAAAACAAGGAAAAATAAAGAAATACAAAATATTAAGAGGTTCTTGTTTGGAAAATTTGACATATGATGATATGTGCATATTAGTTGATGACTATAAACTATCTACAATAATAGATTTACGAACATATAGAGAAATAGAAGAAAGTCCAGATGTAAAAATAGATGGAATTAAATATATTCATATGCCAATTTTTGATAAGAGAGCACTTGGTATAACGCATGAAAGTGATGATGAGATTGAAACTCAAAATTCAAGAAGATTAGATGTATCAAAAATGTATGAACAAATGCTTACAGGAGAAAGTTTACAAAGAATTTCAGAGATAATAAAAACGATTATTAATTTAAAAAATGAAGAGTATTCAGTTTTAATTCATTGTACTGAGGGAAAGGATAGAACAGGGATAATAATAGCTTTAATTTTAATGATTCTAGGAGCGGATAAAGAAGTAATTATAAATGATTACCTATATACAAATAAAGTAAATAAAAAAAGAGCTAATAAACATTATTTAAAAACAAGATTATTAAAATTTGATAAAGAAAAGGCTGAAAATGTAAAAAATATTCTTCTTGCTAGACCTGAATATATAAAATCTGTTTTTGATATTATAGAAGAGGATTGGTATGGAATAGATAATTTTATTAAATATGGTTTGAAATTAGAGAACTTTGAAATAGAAGATTTTAAAGATAAAGTATTAAAGTAGAATAAAAAAATAATAATAATAAGGCAGAAAATAATCTTTATTTAGATTTTTCTGCCTTTTATTATAATATAAATATGAAAAATATTTCACATAAGTATTGACAGTATTGACAATAATATGATTTACTAAATATAATAATGTTATATCAATAAAAAACTATAATAGTTGTATTAAATAAAAATGTATAATTATAAAAGAATATAGAAAGGAGATTTTTATGAAAACAGAAAAAAATATATTAATAGCTTTTTTATTAAATATAAGCTTTTCTATAATTGAACTATTAGGAGGTTTATTTACAGGAAGTATAGCAATATTGTCAGATTCATTGCATGATTTAGGTGATGCATTAAGTATAGGTGTATCATATTTCTTAGAAAGAAAAAGCAAAAGAAAACCTGATAAAAAGCATACATATGGATATATAAGATATTCTGTAATGGGAAGTATATTTACAACAACAATATTACTAATTGGCTCAATATTTGTAACATATGAGGCAATAAAAAGAATAATAAATCCAGTAGAAATCAACTATAATGGTATGATAGGATTTGCAATTTTTGGGATAGTAATTAATACACTAGCTGCACTTGTAACAAAAGAAGGAGATTCGTTAAATCAAAAATCCGTTAATCTACATATGTTAGAAGATGTATTAGGTTGGATAGTTGTATTTATAGGTTCTATTTTAATGAAATTTACAAATATAACATATATTGATTCAATATTATCAATATTAGTAGCAGTATTTATTTTTATAAATGCATTAAAAAATCTAATAAAAATAATAGATTTATTTTTAGAGAAAACACCTGAAAATATAGATATTGATGAAATCAAAAATCATTTACTTGAAATTGATGGAGTAAAAAATGTACACCATGTTCATGTAAGAAGTATTGATGGATACAGCAATTTAGCTACATTACATGTTATTGTAGATAAATATAGCCATGATATTAAAAACAGTATTAAAGAGGAATTAAAAGAACATAATATTTGCCATTCAACAATAGAATTGGAATTAGAGGATGAAAATTGTTGTGATGAAGAGTGTAGGGTTGAGGTTAATAAAGAAGGAGGACATCATCATCATCACCACCATTAAGATTTTGATTTGAATTTATGGGACGGTTCTAAAAATTTAATTTTTAGAATCGTCCCATAAATTTCGTCCATGAAATTAAAATTAAGTAAAAATCAATCTTGAAAATTTCAGAATAGTTTAATATATTATAAAAATTCTCTTATAGCATTCACTAATTTCTCGTGATAAATAACAAAATGAATTTCAGGTGTTGTTTTTTTATTAATAACAATCCATTTTTCATCATTGATATAAAAATCTATATTTTTAAAAATATCTTTTTGAATAATTGTAATATTCTCATTTTTTTCTTTTTCCATAAATTTATCAAATTGTTCTTTATCACAGGCTTTATATATTTTCATTAAAGGTATGGCTTCTGACAGCATGATTTTAGACTTTTCTTTTGCAAAATCAACTTCATTCTTTTTTGTTGTTAAGTAAAATCTACTTAGATTTTCATTGTTTTTTAAACATTCACTAGATAAAGCAATAGAACCAGATGTACCATGTGAACATTGAAAAAAATTAGAAGGAGAGTTTTTTAAGTAATATGGTGAAATGGAGCCTGTCATATATATTGGAATCCAGTTCTCGATGCCTAGAAAAAGTTCATTTATTGGTCTGTCTAGAGTATGTACCATATTTAAATGTAATCCTCTTTTTAAAAGCATAGTCATTGCTAACACCCATTTTCTCTTGAATTCCTCATCATTTCCAGCTTTACTCATAGGCAAATCACTATAATAAAAAATAGGCTCATTAGATTTTGAAAGCAAAGTTGTTTTTAAAAATTCTCCTTCAGCTTGTTTTCTTCCATCAATTCCAAAAAAAGTTTTGCTATTTTTGAAAATAATTGGGGTGGTAGGAACTTTAATTTTACTAAAATCTGTACCAACATAATCATTTAAATTAAATGTATCAAGTTTAGAAAGAAAATTTAAAACGGTATCTGATTGATTTTTTGTGTGTTTTAAACATAACCATTCAATAATTTTATGTGCTAAAATATCGTTATTTTGATTAACATCAATAGAATAATCTAGTAAGTCTGCTAATTTTGTTGTATTTTGGTTATTATGACAAAGTGAAACAATATATAATGTTAGTTTATTAACAAAACTTTCAATATTTGTAGGTTTTCGTTCCTTCTTTTTAATTCTAGAAATAAAAGAGGAATCATATCCTACAGCTTTTGATAGTTCAACATTTGTTATATTTAACGTGTTTTGCAAAGTAATAAAATTTTCAACAAATGTGTCGAAGTCAATATTTATAGAATCATTTGTTATAGTTTTTTTTAATGTGCTTGAAATTGTTTGTTTATCAATTTTAATATTCTTTTTAATGGAAATTGCGTACAAACCTGATATTAGTTTTTCTAAGTATTTACTGTCTTGTTTAGGAATTCTTTTATTATTAATATATCTATTTAAAAGTGAATATGAAATGTCTGATTCTTCGCAAAGTTCTTTTGTTGAACAATCTAACATTTCCATATAATTTGTTAATTCTTTTCCAAAATCCATAATACACACCTCTTAATCTAATTTTTTACAATATATCATTTAATAATAGTGTTGTCAAAGGTTTAATAAAATAGCAAAAATTAAATTGCCAAAATGTCAATGACAATTTAGAATAAAATACAAAATTAACAAAACTTGTATGTTAATATAAAAATATAAAAATATGCAAGACAATTGTCTGATATTAAAACAAAAGATATTTTTAGGAGGAATAAAAATGAAAAAAACAAGAAAAATAGTGGCATTGCTGATAATTATAAGCATGATATTATCGCCAATGTTATTCAAAGTTTTTGCTGAAGGAGAAGGTGGAGAAGGAAATGGTGGATATACTTTATCTTTTTCTGTAACAGGAGAACATGCAATTTCAGATGTAAATCATACTCCAGGTGAATTAGTTATAGATGGGCAATATATCAGAATATTAGATTCATCTAAAACAGAAGAAACAGCTATAGGAGTAGTTACAGTTGCAGATGATGGAAAATCAGCTACTGTAAGTATCCCAAGTGGAACAAAAACAAGTCTAATGTATAATTCTGGTGATAAATTTACTTTATATGTAAATGGAAATCCATATAATATAGGAACAGATTTTGATAATAGTACTAACATAGCTGTTCAAGATTATTTTGAACCACAGAACAATCCAGGTGGCGAAGGAAATAATCAAGGAGAAAATAATCCACCACAACCAGCTCAAATGGCTGATTTAGAATACACAATAAATTTTGGCACAGCAACTTGGGAAGTAAGAGATGAAAATGTTTCTGCAACAGTACAAGGTAAAAATATCACAAATGGTGATGTTGTGATAAAAGGTAATGAAACAATTAAATTAAATGGGTTCAACCCAGAATATATGCAAGTAGTAATTAAAGTTGCAAATCCTAACGAAACTCCTGACCAATACTATACTGTTAAATTAAATGTAGACCAAAATAATCAAACAAAAATCATGGAGCTTGCAAGACCTGACTTTTTACCTAATGATATACCATTGATATTTGCGGTAGAAAGAAAATCAGCTGATTTACCAGAAAATAATTTACCTGAACCAAATACATCAGCTAAAGTAACAGTAAGCAGTAGTGAATCACATGCAGGTTCTTATGTTGAAGCAAGATTAGGTATAAATGGATATCCAATTGAAATACCATTCCCAGAAGGAGATAACCAAGTATCGCCAGTTTCTGTACATTTTGACAATATTCCATATTTTTATGATGAACAAAATGATGAAGGAAAAGTTACCATTAATTGTGCGTCATTATTTATAGAAAAATATGTTGGAACAATAACAATAAACGGTGAACGATTTAATGTTTCAGATTTTATAAATTATGGAGATAGAACTGATTGGTTAAATCATTATGACCACCAATGTGTAGGATTTAACATTGTAGTTGATAAAGCAGATAGTTACGATATTGTTTGTGATTTAGAACCTGCTGAAGAAGTATTTATTGGGAACTTCTTATGGACAGATGATTCTAATGAAAAAGATTCAGATGAGTATATAGGGCATTCAAGATTAGAATTAGTAAAAGTAGTGTATGAAGTTGACGGACAAGAAGTAACAGTTACTGAAAAAAATTATGAAAATGATCCATATATAGAATATGATTCAAATTTTATAGTTTCATCTTTGGTAGTCCCAGAAGGAGCTTTATGCACAATGAGAATTATACCAGATTATGGATATCAAGTAACATCATTTGGAATAAATGGTCAAGATATAATTACAGGTGACAATATTTCAGAATTCACATTCCCAATTCATAGAGGAAATTTCCACTTAGGTGCTCAAGTTACTAAAGTAAATGATGTTGTAGATGCAAAATCAGAAAAAGTAAAATCTGGTGCTATAAAAATTGCGAACAATGAAGTTAGTTCAGGTTCTGTTGTATTATCAGTAAATGATGTAAATCCAAGTGAAATTAAAATAAAAGGATTTGAAGAAGCAGCAGGAAATGATTATTCAGTTCAAACATATTTAGATATAGATTTAGACCAAGTATTTTATAAAGGTACATCAGAAGATGTATGGACTAATAGACTACATGAATTAAATAATGAAGCAACAATTACTTTAAAACTTGAAGAGGGTGTTAATGGAGACGATATAGTAATTGTACATAATATTAGCGATGGCGATAAATATGAAGTGATTCAAATTGATTCATATGACCCGGAAACAAATACAATTACATTTAGAACAAAATCATTCTCAAATTATGCAATTGCTTCAAAAACAGTAGAAGATAGAGAAGTAACAACAGAAGACAATTCAGAGAAACAAGAAAAAACAGAAAATAGTGCTGAAGAAACTACAAAAGCAGAAGAAAAAAATGTGGGAAATAATTCAAATAACCCTAAAACAGGAGATAAGATTGCTTTGGTAGTGATAGTATTAGTAATAGCTATTTTTGGAATATCTATAACATCAAAAAATAAAAAGAAAGCAAGAGTTGGAAAACACTAATTAATAATAAAAAGCTTTGATTATACGATGTATAATCAAAGCTTTTTTGTCACGAAATACAGTAGGATTTAATGTGAGGAGAATGGTAATTGTTATATTTGAAGTATTAAAAATATATTTTGGTTTAAAAATTTGCATAATATATATTAATATGTTAGAATTTGAAATAGTTAATTACAAATCACATATGGAGGAAATAAAATGCTAAAAAACAAAAGAAAATATTGCAAAGAAAAAGCAAAAAAAAATATATATAAAATAGCATTATTACTATTAATTATATTCATAATTTTAATTAATAATTTAAATGTATATGCAGTAGAACCACCTTCAATTAATGCTAAATCAGCAATAGTTGTTGAAAAAAATACAGAGAAAATAATGTATGAAAAAGATGCATATAATCAAAATTATCCTGCTTCAGTTACAAAAATTTTAACAGCTATTCTTGTAATAGAAAATTGTAATTTAGATGATATTGTAACCGTGTCTCAAACTGCTATTTCAAGTGTACCCAGCGATTATGTTGTTGCACCATTATTTGTTGGAGAGCAAATTAGAGTAGAAGATTTATTATATGCACTTATGTTAAAATCTTGCAATGATGCTGCATATGCTTTAGCAGAACATGTTGGAGGTTCTAATCAAGGATTTGCAGACATGATGAATAAAAAAGCAGAAGAAATTGGCTGTAAAAATACTCATTTTGTAAATCCAAATGGGATACATAATAATAATCATTACACAACAGCATATGACTTATATCTAATTTCTAATTATGCAATGAAAAATGAAATATTTGCCAAAATTGTTTCAACTCATGAATATACTTTACCAGCTACAAATATGTATAAATCTGCCAATAGGGTTATGGTAAATACAAATCAATTTATAAATCAAAATAGTAGTTTTTATGACGAAAATGTAAAAGGAATAAAAACAGGAACTACAAATCAAGCAGGAAACTGCTTAATTACAGATGTTGAAAAAAAAGGTTTAGAGTATATTATTGTTGTTTTAGGAGCAGATAATGCAGAAAGTAAATTCAAAGAAACTAAAAAAATGATTGATTATGTATCAAATAATTTTGCTCTTGTTAAATTGCATGATAAGGGAGAAATTATTACTTCTGTTGATGTTAAAAATGCAACAGAAGAAACACAAAAACTAAATTTAGTTATTAGTGATGAAATTTTAGCTATGAATAATGTAGAAGTAAAATCAGATGAAATTACTCCAGAAATAAAAATAACTGGAAATTTGGTTGCACCAATACAAGAAGGTCAACAAATTGGAACAGTTAAATATATTGTTGAAGGAATTGAATATACAGCAGATTTGGTAGCAGCAAATAATGTCGAAAAGAAAAAAAATTATGATTATATAATTGTAGGAGGAATTTGTGCTGTAGTAATCTTATTGTTTATAACTGTTAAAGAAAAATCAAAAAAATAAATTAAAAATAAAAAGAGCTCTTTTTCAAAAAAGCTCTTTTTATTTTTGATTTCTTATTAATTTAGCAATCTGGGTTACTCGGAAAAATTTGAGTATAAGGAACAGAAAAAATTGACAAAATCATCTGATTTCTTTTCAATAAAACTCCATAAAAATTCAACTTTAAAAACTTCACCTGTATAATCAATATTCTGCGAAAGATAGCCATTTAATTCATCAAGCCATGTTTGATCTTGCCGGCAGTCAAAGTTTGGCATGCCAGAAAGAGGCAAAATCTTTGGAATAGCTGCTATTGAAATAAGTGAAATTAATTGCTTTTTAAGTATTAGCTGATTACTTTTTGTGTAAAAACCATATAAACCTGCTTGAGAAAAAAAGTCTTGTATTGACCATGTTTTACCATTTATTCGATTTGTAACCATATTGTGTTCTGAATCCCATTTAAATTTAGGGATGAGGACATCTTTTATAAAATAGTAATCTAAGTAATTGTGGCAAAACATTCCTAATTTCAAGGAATTGGGTAAATCAAGTAATTCTTTTTTGGCAAGTTCAAGATTTGGAATAAACAATCCATCAATTCCTGTTAACATATAGTAATGAGAAAGACTTTTGTCTTTATTTAAGTCAGGAATGAGGTTGCCAGCAAGAAAATCAGTTTTGCTTAAAAAGATTGAGTTGGGTAATTTCCGATAAACCATATCACCAAATAATGCATGTGATAAAATCCCAGGCATTGTTTTTTCCTCCTTTTTAGATTATAAGGATTGTGTGATTTTAAAGTCTTAGTTTAGACTTAATATGTAAATATTTATATGTGTTTTATTATAGCATAAATTTTGTTGATTAGTCAAAAATAAGATAAAAAAGTACTATTTTTTTACATAAAATAAAACTAATCAATATGCAAACAAGTGTTTACAAATATGAAAATTTATGTTATAATTTGGATGTTGATAAAATTTTGAAGGGAAGGATTTTATGGAAGGCACAGAACAAAAAGTGTATATTTCAATTGATTTAAAAAGTTTTTATGCATCTGTTGAATGTAAAGAAAGAGGGCTTGATCCATTAACAACAAATTTAGTTGTGGCTGATAATAGCCGAACAGAAAAAACAATATGTCTTGCTGTAAGTCCATCTTTAAAAGCGTACGGAATTCCTGGAAGAGCACGATTATATGAAGTTGTACAAAAGGTAAAAAATATTAATGCAGAAAGAAAAAGAATGGCTCCGAGACAAACTTTTGTTGGAAAAACATATAATGCAATTGAGTTAAAAAATAATAAAGATTTAGAATTAGATTATATTATTGCTCCACCAAGAATGGCGTATTATATGAAATATAGCACAAATATTTACAATATATATTTAAAATATTTTTCATCAGAGGATATATTTGCATATTCAATAGATGAAGTATTTTGTGATATTACAAAATATCTAAAGTACTATAAGATGACACCAAGGGAGCTTGTAACTAAAGTATTACAAGATGTTTTTGAAACAACAGGAATTACAGCAACTGCTGGAATTGGGACAAATTTATATTTATGCAAAATTGCAATGGATATTGTTGCAAAACATGTTGAGCCTGACAAAAATGGTGTAAGAATTGCAGGTCTTGATGAAATGACTTATAGAAAATATTTATGGAACCACAAGCCTCTTACAGATTTTTGGAGGGTTGGAAAAGGATATAGTAAAAGATTAGAAAAATATAGAATTTTTACTATGGGAGATATAGCAAGAACATCTGTTGAAAATGAGGAATTATTATATAAATTATTTGGAGTTAATGCAGAATTATTAATAGACCATAGTTGGGGCTGGGAGCCTGCAACAATACAATCAGTTAAATCATATAAACCTATAACAAATAGTATTAGTTCTGGACAGGTTTTACATTGTCCATATAATTGTGAAAAAACTAGACTTATTGTAAAAGAAATGACGGAATTACTTACATTAGAATTAGTAGAAAAAAAGTTGGTTACAAGTCAAATGGTTTTAACAATTGGGTATGATGTCGAAAATTTGACAAATGAAAAAATATATAAAGAATATGATGGAGAAATTACATTAGATAGATATGGAAGAAGTATTCCAAAACATGCACATGGAACAATTAATATAAATCACAAAACTTCATCAACAAAGATTATTATGGATGCGGTAATGGAATTGTTTGATAGAATTATCAATGATAAATTATTGGTAAGAAGAATAAATATAACAGCAAATAATGTTGTAAATGAACAAGAAGCGGATAAAGAATTAAATTATGAGCAGGTTGATTTATTTACAGATTACAATGAACTAAGCAAAAAAATAGAAAAAGAACATGCAGAAAAAGAAATACAAAAAGCAATGCTTAATATAAAAAGAAAATATGGAAAAAATGCAATAATTAAGGGAATGAATTTGGAAGAAGGTGGAACAACTATTCAAAGAAATAAACAAATTGGTGGACATAAGGAGTGAGAGAATATGAGATATAATGGTGAATATGATGATATTATAAATCTTCCACATCATGTTTCAAAAAAACATCCACAGATGTCAATTGATGCTAGGTCAGCACAATTTGCTCCATTTGCAGCATTAGTAGGGTATGATGACCAAGTTAGAGAAACAGCAAGATTAACAAATGATAGAAAAGAAATTGCTGACGGCTTACAATTGATGCTAGAAGAAAAAATAAAAGAAATACAAAGGCTAATCGATTTGAAACCTACTGTAGCTATTACATATTTTATACCTGATTTAAAAAAAGAAGGTGGAAAATATGTGACCAAAAATGGTATTGTTAAAAAAATTGATAAAATAAGGCAAGAGATTGTTTTCGAGGACAAAACTGAAATAGATGTTAATGAAATTATTGAAATTATCATTAATGAATCTTAAAATACAAGCCAGGCTAAAGACATGAAAAAATTTCCAAATGTCTTTAATCCTGAATACAAGCGGAAGAATATTTACAATAATTATATATTATTGTATAATTCAGATGTTAGTAGTATATAAAGAAACGGAGGAATTTTAATTGGAAAACATTATTGAAATTAAGAACTTAGTAAAACAATATAAGGAGTTAAAAGCAATTGATGACTTATCTTTTGAAGTTAAAAAAGGCGAAATACTAGGGTTACTAGGTCCAAATGGAAGTGGAAAATCCACAACAATTAATTGCATATTATCACTTTTAAATTATAATAAAGGAACAATAAAAATCTTTGGAAAGGAAATGAAACCAAACAGCTATGATATCAAGTCAAAGATTGGAGTAGTCTTCCAAGATGTTTCAGTATTTGAAGAATTAACAGTTTATGAAAATATTGATTATTTTTGTGGTTTATATATTAAGGACAAAAATACAAGAAAAAAATATGTTGAAGATGCAATAAATTTAGTAGGCTTAAGCGAGTTTAAAAAGTTTTATCCTAAAAAATTATCAGGTGGTTTATTAAGAAGATTAAATATTGCTTGTGGTATAGCACATAAACCAGAATTGATATTTTTTGATGAACCAACAGTTGCAGTAGACCCTCAAAGCAGAAATAATATTTTAGATGGAATAAAAAAATTAAGGGATAATGGTGCTACAATTGTATATACAACACATTATATGGAAGAAGTTGAATTACTTTGTGATAGAGTTATTATATTAGATAAAGGAACAGTTTTAGCTTCTGGAACAACAGATGATTTAAAAGATTTAGCAAGAATAGAAGAAAAGGTTACAGTTGAAGTAAATGATTTAGATTCAAAATATATTGAAAATATAAAATCAAAAGAAAATGTTGATGACGTGATTTATGATGGTAATACATTATTAATTACATTTATAGAAGGCAAAAATAATTTAGTTGATATGATAGATTATTTGAAAAAAGAGAGTATTAAATATAATAAAATTTATTCTGAAAGACCTACACTTAATGATGTATTTCTAGAACTAACAGGAAAGGAACTTAGAGACTAATGTTTATACATAATTTTAAGTATTCTTTAAAAACTCTCTTTAGAAATAAGATGCTAATATTTTGGACTTTTGCCTTTCCAATAATATTAGGAACAATGTTTAATTTAGCATTTTCAAATATTGCTAATAGTGAAAAATTTGATATCATAGATATTGCAATTGTAAAAAATGATGATTTTGAAAATAATGAAGCTTATAAAACTGTTTTTGAACAGTTAAGTGATAAATCAAATAAGAATCAGATGTTTAATACCAAATATGTTTCAGAAGATGAAGCAAAAAAACTTCTTGAAAATGATGAAATAGTTGGGTATATGAAATTAGACGGAGATGCTCCTAAAGTTACTTTTGTAAAAAATGGAACAAATCAAACAATTTTTAAATATGTGGTTGAAGAAGTTGCACAAAAAAGTAATATGATTAGTAATCTAGTTGAAAATGAAATGAAAAATAATGTTAAAATAGAAGCGGAAAATATAAGTGAAAACCAAATAGATACAGAAGAAATCATAAAAAAAGCTTATGAAATAGCGCAAAAAGATGATGTGAAATTAAAAAATATTTCAAATAAAAACTTAGATTATATGATGATAGAATTTTATACATTAATAGCAATGACTTGCCTATATGGTGGTATTTTAGGAATGGTAGCTGTAAATCAAAATTTAGCTAATATGACAAATCAAGGAAAAAGAGTATCTGTATCACCAATAAAAAAGGCTAAACTATTAATAAGTAGTTTATTAGCAGGATATATTGCTCAATTAGTTGGATTAACACTTTTATTTATATATACAGTTTTTGTATTAAAAGTAGATTACGGAAATAATGTAGGATTAATTATTTTACTATCAATGGTAGGAAGTTTTGCAGGATTATCAATGGGAGTTGCAGTTGCATCAGTAATAAAAGCAAGTGATAATGCAAAATCTGGAATTTTAATAAGTATAACAATGCTAGGATGCTTTTTTTCAGGAATGATGGGTGTAACTATGAAATATGTTATTGATAAAAATGTTCCAATAATTAATAAATTAAATCCTGCAAATATGATTACAGATGGATTTTATTCACTATATTATTATGATACATTAGATAGATATTACTTTAATATTATTAGTTTATTAATTTTTGCTTTTATACTAATAGTAATTTCATTCTTTAGTTTAAGGAGGCAAAAATATGACAGTATTTAAAACATTTTTAAAAATATTAAATAAAAATAAAGGAATTGTATTTTTTTACACTGCTTTATTATTATTGTTTGGTGGAATAAATATGAGCTCAAATAAGCAAACTACCGAATTTGAAGCAATAAAGCCATCAATTCTAATTGTTAATAAAGATGAAGAAGAAGGAATTACAAAAGATTTTATAAAATATATTAAAGAAAATAGTACAACACCTGAAATTGCAGATAATGAAGAAGCAAGAAATGATGCTTTGTTTTATGAAGATGTAAGTTATATTGTATATATTCCAGAAAATTATCATAATGATTTTATGGCTGGAAATGCTCCTGAACTTGAGATTAAACGCACAGGAGTGTATGCATCAGAATATGCTGAAATGCTAGTAAAAAGATATCTTGGAGTAGCAAGTGCATATCAAAAAAGTATAAAAACAGAAAATGAATTAATAGAAAAAGTAAATGAAACATTATCAAAAAAAGTAGACGCTAATATAACTACAAAACTTGATACAACTACTTTAAATAAAGCAAATTTTTATTATAATTTTGCAAGTTACAGTATTTTAGCATGTTTGATTTATATAATATGTTTAATTTTATCAGTGTTTAATAGCGAAAAAATACGAAAGAGAACAGTAATTAGCTCTATGAATTATAAAAAATATAACAGAGATTTATTATTATCTAATTGTGTATATGCTGTAATTGTATGGGCTATATATGTAATTGCAAGTTTTGTTTTAGTTGGAAATATGATGTTTACTGCACATGGAGCAATTTATATAATAAATTCATTTATATTCACAATTTGTGCAACATCTATTGCATTTTTACTTGGAAGTGTTGTTACAAATAAAAATGCAGTTAATGGAATTGTAAATGTAGTTGCACTTGGTTCTAGTTTTTTGTGTGGAGTATTTGTTCCGATGCAATATATGCCAGATTTAGTTAAAAACATCGCAAAAGTGCTTCCTACATATTATTATGTTAAAACAAATGATGCGATAGCAGAGCTAGAAGTTATAAATTTTGAAACATTAAAACCATTGATGATGAATATGGGAGTTATTATTGGATTTGCAATTGTATTTGTAATTATTGCTAATATTGTTGCTTCAAAAAAACGAAAAATTGGATAAGTTTTATTTAAAATATAAATTTAATTGATATAGTAGGAAAGTAATTATTTAGCTTTCCTACTTTTTAGTCCAAAAAGTATAAAGAAATTTATTTAAATTAGTGTCAAGAAGTTTCGGAAAAATAATCTTAATATAATGTTGTAAAAAT
>CAMEHU010000010.1 GCA_945917765.1 uncultured Lachnospiraceae bacterium
AGTGTCTAAAAATATTGAAATCTAAGGAAATCCCCAGTTTAAAAAACTCATACAATTTACAATAGATGCTTGAAAAAAATTACATATTGTGATATTATAGTGTACAAGCAGACATAAAACTACAAACACAAAGTTAAAAATGTAATGGAGGAATAATTATGATGAGATATTACAAACGGAGGGAAAACTTTGAATTAAGATTTGATCCTGCGCAATGGAATGTTTATCCTAAGGCAAGTTGCTATACGTATGCTTTAAACCTACCTGTAAACGAAAGGTTATTTGTGGGAGATATAGCATATGGCAACAAACTAAAAGCAGATGAATGTGACGATAAAATGCTGATAGAAACAATTAAAAAAGAAATTTTAATGGTTGGTTATAATGATGTTATTATTTCAGAAAGCAGAATAGATATTCCTAATTATTCACTAATATACGTATCTAGAACTAGAACAAATGGCTTTTATCATTTCTTTAGAAATGATTCAGGAATTATATGGTCGCATAAAAAGACTTTAACAGCTCCTACACGGATTGATTGCTATGGAAACATTATAATAAATCCTAGAAAATCAGCAGAAGAAGGCTTTAACATTGGATATTACATTTATATTAAGTAAATACTTTGTGAAATATAATGAGAGAATAATTCTCTCATTATATATTTATATTTTTAAAAAGAGGAAATTATGGAAGACGAATTATTAAAAGAATTATCTAAATATGATAAAAAAATGAATGATATGAAAAGTAAAGTGCTAAACAACTATAATAAATTAAAATTTGATACATATGAGATATGTGATAAAAATACAGGGGCTGTATATTTTTATGATTATGATACAGTTTATTATAAGGAAAAAAATGAATTACATCCAATTTTTAAAATCTTTGATATAAATTGCACAGAAGATGGAAGAAAATATACTTGTAATTTAAATGATAGAATATTATTAAGAGGCCCAGATAATTATTATTTTGGATTTTCATATTTAGGTGATTTGAAAGTTAAAAAAGATGAAGTTATTGAATGTTTGGAGAGGGTGTCGGTATTTACAGATAATGCTATAAAAAAACTAAAAATAAAATGTTTAAATTACAACGATATTTTAGATGTAAAAATGGTTTTAGCTATTTTAGATGTAATAAGAAATAGTACTATAACTAATTTATTTTTCTTTTTAATGAAAGAAAATGAAATCAAGGATTTATATGTATATGATGATAATAATGACAATTTTATATTCAGACTAAAAGCATTGCTTTATAGAACAGAAGAAAAAATCTATGACATAATCATAACACAAAATGATGAGCTTATTAAAAATCTTTTAAATATTATGAAGGAGTTTTTAAATGTTCAAACAGATATAATATTAGAACTTACTAAAATGAAGAATTTATATAATAATGATTTATATGTGAGGTATAGAAAATCAAGAGAATCAGACAATATTATAGAGAATATAGTTTGCTTACAATTTGTTTTCGATAAAATAGTAAATAATGAAAATAAAAAGAATTATGCAAATATTTTATTATTAGGAATTAATTATGGATCTATAGAGCTTCCAATTATTTCTGAAGTAATTCTAAAAAATAAGAAAATAAATGTAAAAACGGGTAATATAATGAAGAAATTCAGGGTTTCATATGTAAGTTCGGTAAATAAACAAAAAATTATGTTAAATAATAATTTAAAAAATATTGATAAATGCATATTAATAGATGAGAATTTTGTAACAGGAAATACACTTTTTTGCGCAAAACAGTATTTAAATGAAATTGGAATTGATTGTTTACACATGATTTCAATTCAGTATCCTACATTAGCTAGATATAAAAATATAACAGATAAAGGCAAAACCACAAAGTTTTTAGAATTATTTAAAGAAATTGATGGAAAATTAATTTCGGTAAAGCATTCTAAAATCCTAATTACAAGAGAAAAGTTTGCATTTCCATATATGGATAAGCTAGGTACATTTGATTTATATAAGTATGAGATTTTAAAGAATTTATATAAAAATGGAAGATATAGAAAAGGTTCGTCAGTAGATCGAATATCTAAGTATTATAAAAAAATATTTATATAGGGGGGAAAATATATGAAATATGGATTCGATTTAGATGATACATTGTCTGATACAATGATGTTATTGAATCAATTTGCTAAAAAATTCGATGTAGAAGAGCTTAAAGGAGATGGGATTTTTAAGATTGAGCCGGGTGAATGTAAAGATTATTATTATTTTGCTGATGCGTTAAACTGGGATAAACAAAATATTGCTGATTTTTTTAAAAAGTATTATATAGATATTATAAAAAACATTGTGGCAAAACCTGGTGCAAAAGAATTTTTACAGGATTTAAAAGAAAATGGAAATGAAATATATATTATAACGGCCAGAAGAGAAAGAGACGATAATCTCATAGAAGAAATAACCAAGGATTGGTTAAGCAAAAACGATTTACTGTATGATTACTTATTCATTAATATAAAAAATAAAGCTGAAATTGTAAACAAATTTAAAATTGATATATTTGTAGATGATAGTTATAATAATTGTTTAGAAGTGTCTAATGAAACAGAAGCACAAGTTTATTTGATTGAAAATGTATATAACGAGAAGGTAGAAACAACCAGAATAAAGCGAATAAGAAGTATAAATGAAATTAATGTATAAAGAATAAAAGTTGCTCTAATGTATTGCAATTATAATAAAAACATGATACAATATTACAAATTATGTAAATTAAACTAATAAACTTTATAGGAGGAAGAATTATGTTAGACTTACACTTGCACACACTTTATTCTGATGGAGAACTTACTCCTTTAGAGTTAATTCGGTTACTAAAATCTAAAGGAGTAACCACATTTTCTATTACTGATCATGACTGCATTTTAGGACTGAATGAAGGAAAAGAGATTGCAGAAAAGCATAATCTTAACTTTATAACTGGTTCTGAATTTGAGGCATATTATGACATAGAAAATGAAAGCTATGTTCATATTCTAGGGTACAATTTTTCAGACATATCTGAGGTTAGTGCATATCTTATTCAATTAAGAAAAGAACGGATTGAGCTAATTAATAAGTATATTGGATTATTAAACAATATCGGAATTCCAGTTTCTTTTGAAGAGGTAAATGCATTAACTCCTGGAATACACTTGACAAGTTCACACATAGCCGCAATCATTTACAGGAAAGGATATGCTAGTACATTTGACGAAGCTAGGGAAAAGTTCCTTGTTCCATCATCAAAATATTACATTCCAAGAAGATATTATACTACAGAGTTTGTAATTAATTTGATAAAAAGAGCAGGAGGTATTCCAATACTAGCGCATCCATGTAGAATTAAAATGAATAGAGAGAGCTTAGAAAAATTCATTCTTAAATTAAAATCATATGGTTTAAAAGGAATTGAAGCAATATATCTTAATAGTTCTTGGGAAGAAAGAGATTTTTTTCTTTCGTTAGCTCGAAAGCACAATTTATTCATTACTGCTGGAAGTGATTGGCATGCTTATTCTGACAACTATGATCCAGGAGTTAGTTTGCCGGAAAAAATAGAATATGAAATTTTAACAAATTTGAAATAGCAAGGACTGGATATGTATTGTTTTAATTAAAATGATGCATATCCAGTTTTTTATAGCAATAAGAAAATTATCTATATGTAAATTAAGATTAAATTCTTTACTTTCATGGAAAAATATGGTAAAATATTACTAGATTATGTGAATTTGTAGAAAGGTGGATTTATATATGAACAAATTTAATAAATCCTCAATTACTAGATTTGATAATAAAATTTCGGAATTAGAAAAATCAGGGATTAAAGTAATTAATCTTATAACGCGGGCAACCAGATATTATTACTGATGAATCGTATTATAATGCATTAAAGAAAATAAAAAGGGATGTAAACTGTTATACTGATTATAGAGGATTAGAATGCCTTAGAAATGTTTATGCTGAATATTATAATAATAAAATAAAAAAAGCAAAATTTAACAGTAAAGATGTTCAGATAACCTTGGGAGCGTCTGATGCTATTATAAGTAGCCTAATGTCGATTTGCCAAAACAAGAACGATAAAATATTGTTAATAGAACCATTTTTTTCTGATTATAAACTTTATTGTGAAATATTAAACATTAATTATATAAGTATCGGCATTAATGACATAATGAATAAAAGAATAAAGGGAATAAAGAAATGTAAAGCGATTTTATTCTCTAATCCCAATAACCCAAGTGGATATGTTTTTAATGAAATAGAAATGCAAAGTATAATAGCATTAGCAAATAGATATGGATTGTATATAATATCAGATGAGGTATATAGTGAGATTACATATGATAGTTTTATATCTTTTGCTAAATATGATTATAAGAAAATAATTATAGTAGATTCAGTATCTAAAAAGTTCAACAATTGTGGTGCACGAATAGGTTGTATTATTACTAAAGATAGTAATTTTATTAATAATTTGGCTACCATATATGATAGTAGAATTTCAATATCAAATACAGAACAAATTGCAGTATATAGTATGTTTAATAATATGAGACAAATTTTCAAAAAAAACATGCTTTTATATTGTGATAGAAGAAAGAAAGTTTTGAGTTTTCTTGAAAGACAAAACATAATTGAATATGAGATACCAAAGGGCGGAGTATTTTTTGTTTTGATATTACCAATAAAAAATACAGAATTATTTGCTAATTGGCTATTGAATGAATACAGAAGAAATAATGAAACACTTGCAATTTTACCAGCTAATGATTTTTATAATGATGAAGTTAATAAAATTAGATTACCCCTAACAAATAATGATGAATATATTATTCATGGTTTAAATATATTAATAGATGCTATAAGAGAATATAGAGAGGAGGAAGCAAAATAGGAAGGGTAATATTAATAACAGGTTCGGTATCTGGAATTGGAAAATATTTAGCAAAGAGTTTTTTGGAGAATGGTGATTATGTTATAATAACAGGTTATCACGATGACCATATTGAACAAACAAAAAAAGAACTAAAAGAATACAAAGAAAATACATTATATTTTAAGATTGATGTAAATGATGAGCATAGTTTGATAAAAATGTTTGAGACAATAAAGTATAAGTATGGATTATTAGATGTTCTTATAAATAATGCTGCATTTGACCAAATGGAAAGTATTGAGAATTATAAAAGGGATATCTTTGAAAAGATAGTAAGTACAAATTTGACTGGAAAGATGTTATGTATTAAACATTCTACAAATCTATTAAAAAAATCAGAATATCCAACAATAATCAATATAGCTTCAAGACTGGCAAGTAGACCCATGTTAAACTCAAGTGCGTATTGTTGTAGTGCAGCAGGAATAATAATGTTAACTGAGTGTGCTGCGTTGGAGCTAGCTAAATACAATATAAGAGTAAATACAGTTAGTCCGTCATTAACAATTACGCCATTAGCTGAAAAATCATATACAAAAGAAGACATGATAAAAACAGCACAAATGAATCCAAGAAACAGGTTATGTGAGATGAAAGACATATATAATGTTATCAGTTTCTTAATTAGTCCAGAAGCGGATTTTATAAATGGAGAAAATATAAATGTTAATGGTGGTTTATTATTGAAATAAAGGGAGGATAAATAATGTGTGGTATAGTTGGAAAAATCAACTTAAATAATGAAAATGTTAAAAAAGAAGAAATTCAAAAAATGATTAATGTTTTAAGACACAGAGGCCCAGATGGAGAAAATATTTATATTAATAACAATATAGGTTTTGGACATGTTCTTTTGAAAATTCAAGATTTATCTAATGAATCTGTTCAACCATATGAATTTGAAAACTTAGTAATGACATATAATGGAGAGATATATAATTATGAAGAATTAAAAACGAATTTAACAGAAAAAGGTTATACTTTTGATACAGCAGGAGATACAGAAGTTCTTATAAAGCATATACATTGTTTTGGTTTAGAAGAAACGTTAAACAGAATAGAAGGATGCTATGCTATTGGTTTATATAATAAAGAATCTGGAGAAAAATATATAATAAGAGATAGATTAGGAATAAAACCATTATATTACTATTTAGATAACCAAAAATTAGTTTTTGCTAGTGAAATCAAGAGTATTATTGAGGATAAATCAATAAAAAGACAATTCGATTTAGAGACTATTGCAATATCATTAAATTGTAAATTGTGGATGGATCGAGAAAAAACTTTATTTAAAAATATTAATATGCTAAAGCCTGGAACTTATATTAAAATTAATGAAAAAAATAATATAGAAATAATAAAATATTATGAGTTGAAATTTTCTAGTGAATATCAATCCCCAGAAAAATTAATAAATGATTTTTCAAAGGAATTTATTGACTCAGTGAAGAAAAAACAAATATCTAAAGTACCTATAGCAGCATTTTTATCAGGAGGAATAGACAGTAGCCTAGTATGTAAGCTTTTAAATGATAATATGGATAGTAAACTTAACACATATACTATACATTATGATTATGATAATGATTTAGATTTAAATTATGCAAACAAGCTAAAAGAAGATGAGGGATTTGAACAGCATAATATATTGATAACAGAAGATATGTATAATTTAGATAACATAGATAAAGTTACATATTTTGTTGAAGAAATATTAATAGATAAAGTATACATACCTATGTATTTTAATTATAAAGCTGCAAAGGATGATGGTTATACTGTTGTAGTAAGTGGACAAGGCTCTGATGAAGTATGGTTAGGGTATGTTTATGTGTGGAAAATATTTCAGTATTTAGATAAAAGCATTAGCTATGATGGTTTATTAAATGATTATTATTTATGCAATATGATTTTTAAAGATAATATTAATTCTGAAATGAAGTCTATAATAAAAAAGGCAATGTTAAATTATTTGAAAAAAAATCTACAATTAAACAAAAATGATTTGTTAAATTCATATGCAGACTTATCGTTAAAGACTATATTACATGATTTATTAATGCAAGAAGATAAAATTGCAATGGCAAATAGTGTAGAAAGTAGAGTACCTTTTGTAGATAATCACCGCATCGTTGAATTAGCATATAAAGCAAGTAGTAATATAAAATTGTATGATAATAGGGAAAAATATATAGTTAGAAAGTTTGCTGAAGGAAAGATAAATAAAGAAATAATTGAAAGAGAAAAGTATCCTTTTCCTGAACCACCTTCAGTTTATAACGGAAAAATAAAAAAGCTATGTAGTGAAAACTGGAATGAAATAAAGGAATCAAATATAATTAAGAAAATAATTGATAATGAGAAATTAAATGATATAAACAGTTTTACAGATATCGAATTATGGACAATTTTGGTATATTGGAGATTTGAAAAAGTTTTTGATATGGAGGTATAAAATGAAAAGTATTGTAAATTATATGTATGAAAATATTGAAAATAAAAAGTTGGTATTATCGGAGTATGCAGAATTATCAGATAATAAATTGATTGTGAATAAATTGGAAAGTAAGGATGTAGTAAGATTTTCTAATTATCTAGTCGAAAGGAATAAAAAAGAAAATTATAGTAAGAAAATAGGTGTTCTAATGAATAATAGCTTAGGATTTGTAAACGCATTTTACAGCATTATATTAAATAATAAAATTGTTGTAGGTATAAATACAAAAGTATCTTTAGATGAATTAAATCATATAATAGAAATAAATGAAATAGATTTGATTATAACGGAAACTTATTTTGAAGATATTTTAAGTAAAAGTTGTATAAAAGACGTAATAAATTATGATAAGATTGATTTAGAAAAATATTCTGAAAACTTTGAATTGGAAAGAATACAACCCTCATTAGAAGAAGTTATGTTAATATCTTATACAAGTGGAACGAGTGGAAAATTCTCAAAACCAGTGGAAATAACTTATAAAAATGTTTCGTTTGTGTCAGAGGAATATGCAAAGGTTTATAAAATGCAAAATAATTATAAATGTATAACAGTATTGCCATTATGGCATAATTATGCAATGTTTGCATGTTTAACTAGTTCAATAGTAGCGGGTTCTAGTATTGTTATAATGAAAGAATGGAATCTAGAATTATTTTTGAAAATAAATGAAATCCTTAAACCACAAATTTTTCCAGGTTCACCATATATGTATATAGATATAATCAATAATGTAGAAAATTTGCATAAATTGGATAACTTAAAGGTTTGTGATTGCGGAGGAGATTCACTACCGATAGAGTGCATAAAAAGATTTGAAAAACTTACAGGAGCTATTATTACAGAAGGATATGGATTAACTGAGACAACATCACTTACTCATTTTAATTATTCGGCATCAGAACGTAAGGTGGGGAGTTTAGGAAAATGTGTGTCAGATACAGAATGTAAAATATTAGATTTAAATGGAAATGAATTACCAAATAACACGTGGGGGTTGTTATGGATTAAGGGTCCTATGGTTTTCAAAGGATATGTTGGAATTAATCTAACAGATACACCTAATTTAACAGCAGATGGCTGGTTTAATACAAATGATGTTGTAAAAAGAGATGATGATGGATTCTATTTTTTTGCTGGCAGATTCACAGATTTGCAAATGTTAGGGGATGATGATTTTCAATTTAGAGATTTAGAAAATAAATTATATCAATATGAGGGAATAAAGAGAGTGCATGTTAAAACAAATAAAAATGAAATAGGAAATTTTCCATATTTTGATATTATTGCAGAATTAAAAGAAGGATATTCTATTCAAGACTTATATGATTACATTAATTTAAATTTAAAAGCTTTTGTTATAAATGATGTTAAAGTGGTAGATAAGCTACCTACTACAGGAACAGGAAAAATAAAAAGAAATAAAATAAATGATATTTTAGTGGACAAAAATGATAATACCAAAACAGAGGTGCAATAATGAATATAAAAAAAGAGATAACAAGTGGTTTTAGATGTAAAACATACATTGTAGAAGAGAATAAAAATATTTTCATATATCAAGAATATAAAGATAATGCTTATTATCAAGCTAAAAAGAAATACGATATTCTTAGGAAAATTCAAGAAAAGGAATATTCTGCGTTCATACCAAAATGTTATAAATATTTTAATTTAAATAATAAGTCTGTTTTATATACTGAACTAAAAAATGGACAGAGTTTAGAAAAAGTAAGAAAATGTAAAGGAAAATTTCCTCTATCTAAGATTGCTAAGGAACTTTCAGAAACGTTATATAAGGTACATTCAATAAAAGATAGTGAGTGTTTTGGTTGGATAACGGATAACGGATGTATGGGTCAAAATACTTTACTTGAATATGTCGAAAATGAAATAGAAAGAGTTCAGCCTGTACTTGAAAAAAAATTATCAGCAGAAGATTTTGCTTATATTAGAGAAAAGGAAGAAGAAGTTAAAAAATATGTTAGGAGCTTAAGAAATATAGAACCACAATTAATATGGTATGATTTAAATCCTGAAAATATTTTAATAGAGGATGATAGATTATCTGCGGTAGTTGATCCTGGTGGAGCTAAGTATGGAATAAAGGAAATAGACCTTGCTTTTATAAAAATGGAAGTTTGCAGAGATGATAATGATTTTCAATCAATATTATCGGAATATAAAAAACTAGATGAAAATGTTGACGAAAAGCTAATAGAAATGATGGGAGTATTGGTAGAATTAGATGATATGATGTTAAGATTAGGTGAAAATATATTTATACCGATACCATACTGCTCAAATTTCAAAAAAATAATAAGCAAAAATATTAATTGACAAAAATAAAAAGTGATGTTAATATTTTAATATATAAAATTAAACCTATAATACAAGAGAGTAATTTTATTCAAAGCTAAAGCGAGTTGGGAATGGTGGAAGCCAACAGCAAGGAATAACATGAAAAGAGCTTGTTAGGGACTATCGGAAATTGTAATAAAGTATGATAGAACGGAAGACTCGCCGTTATTGAGATAGAGAGATTTTCGTAATATGATAAGCAAAATATTATGAAAATAACTAAAGTGGTACCGTGCTAAAAAGCACCTTTAGACAATAAGATTTATTTTTTTATCTTATTGTCTTTTTTTATTAATAAAAAGTTAGTAAAAGGATGTGTTATTTTGCTAATTTGAACGGAGGTAATGTTATGTTAGATTTTAAAAAAGAAATTGCTAATGCGATAGAAGAAGCTACTAAATTAAATAGTGATGAAATTTATGGATTCATCGAAATACCTAAGGATTCAGAAAATGGAGATTATGCATTTCCATGTTTCAAATTAGCTAAGCAATTAAGAAAATCACCTGCTGAAATTGCTAGGAATATTACAGAAAGAATACAGTTAGATGATGACATAATTGAGAGAATGGAAGTTGCTGTAGGTTATATAAATTTTTTCCTAAATAAAAATAAGTTAGCAGAAGTGGTAATTAAAGAAATGCAAGAAAAAAATGAATATGGAAAGTCAGAATTTGGAAAAGGAACTACTGTATTAGTGGAGTACTCATCACCAAATATTGCAAAGCCATTCCATATTGGACACTTAAGAACAACATTAATTGGTAGTGCTTTATATAATATATATAAATACTTAGGATACAATACAATTGGAATAAATCATTTGGGAGATTATGGCACTCAATTTGGAAAAATGATAGAAGCATATAAGTTATGGGGAGTAGAGTATGATTTACAAAATGATGCCATAAATAAAATGATGGATATGTATGTTCGAATTAATGAGCTGTGCAAAAGAGATGAAAGTGTTTTAGAACAATGTAGAGAAAACTTCAGACTGTTAGAATCAGGAGATAGTTATTGCACAGACCTTTGGAAAAAATTTAGTGACTTAAGTATGATTGAGTTCAATAAAATATATGATATTTTAAATGTTAAATTTGATTCATTAAAAGGAGAAGCTTTTTATGCAGATAAAACTAATGAAGTAATAGAAACTTTAGAGAAAAAAGGAAAAATCACTGAATCAGAAGGTGCTAAAATAGTTGATTTAGCTAATGTTGGAATAGAAACACCATGTATAGTACAAAAAACTAATGGTTCAAGTATATATGCAACAAGAGATTTAGCTGCAATTATGTATAGAGCAAAGAAATATGATTTTGATAAATGCTTATATGTTGTAGCATATGAACAAAATTTATATTTTAAACAAATATTTGAAGTTGCAAAATACTTAGTTGATGAAAAATATGCAAAAGGATTGAAACATATTTCATACGGAATGGTTGCATTGCCAACAGGAAAAATGTCAACAAGACTTGGTAATGTGGTAAAAATAGAAGATTTAATTAATGGAACAATTGAAAGAGCAAAAGAGATTATTTCAGAAAAAAATATGGAATTAAAAGATAAAGAAGAAATTGCGAAAATAGTTGGAATTGGAGCAATTATTTTTAATACTTTATCTACAACATGTATTAAAGACCAAATTTTTGATTGGAATACTGCATTAAATTTTCAAGGTGAAACTGGACCATATATCCAATATATGTATGTTAGAACAAAGAGTATTATTGATAAAACAAAATTCAACTGTTTAGAAAATAAAAATGTAAATATTTTAACACAATATTTACAAGATAGGGCTTCTCAAAACTTATTAAAAATTATATATAGTTTTGAAGATACTTTAAAACAAGTAACAGAAAAAAATGAACCATCTATTTTATCAAGATATTTAGTAGATATAGCAAAAGCATATAGTGTATTTTATAATGAAAATAAGATAATTGTAGATGATGAGAAAATAAAAAACTCTAGATTATTTTTAACGTATGCAACTGGAAAAATTTTAAAAATAGGAGGAAATTTATTGGGTATGCAAATGCCTGATAAGATGTAATCAATTTTTTGAGAGCAAAAGAAGCTAAACGGCGTAAAAATTAAAATGTAATGTGAAATAAAAAAATAACCACGATTATGATAAGTTTTTTCATTTGGTTTGAATGAAAAAACTTATTCAATTTTATTAAAATTTATGAAGGGGTTGGGATGTAATCCCAAAATGTAGAATTTTTCAAAATGCATTTATGCGTGTGGACAAATTCATTGCTTGCCAGGACAAAAAATAGCAATTTTGAAGTGGCAAGCATAAATTCTAGCATCGTAACTAAACATTTTGAGGTACATTATAAAAGAAAATAAATGCTTTTTTTAAAAGTAATAAATTGTACCTAATTATTTACTTTTTAATGTACTTACTTTTGTAATTAAAAAGCATTTATTTTGTACCGTATAAGTAAATTTATTTTACTTATATGGTACAAAAAAGTTAAAATATAATCAATTTTTAAAAATTACCCTTTTTTTCTTTAATGCGAATAGCACCAACAATTCTATTATCTTTTTTTATTGGAAAATTTTTATTATCAGTTACTAATTCAACCAATTTAAAAAGTTTTTCACCATTTTCATTTGTTTTATCAGTAGTAATATATTTCTTTTTATAACCATTTTCAGGTACATTATCTAAATTATAAAGTTCATAATATGATACTTCATAATAATCATTTAGTCTGTCCAAATACTCTTTTAAATCGTTTTTATCCATCAATAAAGTAGCAGGAATAGAGTTATTATTATCCTCAGTTGGTATCATAACATCAAACATTCCGTTTTCCATAAGTTTATATATTTGTTCCAAAAAGTTACTTCTTAAATTTATATTTTTAATATCAAAATGCTCTTTTCCAACCCTTTCAAGTGTAATATTTTCAATGAATTTAGAAATAAATTCTTGCTTTTCTTCTTTTGTTTTAGAATTCCATTCTTCCATTAAAACATCTGTTAATGTATTAGTACGTACTAGTTTTTCTTTTGCAACATCTCTATCAGCCATAAGTTTTTGAGGGGAGAAGGATTGTTTATTAAAGTCTATTGATTTAATTCTTTTTTGTTCTAATAGATTTAATTTGTTTTCTATTGTTTTATAATCTTCAGAAAAATCCTCAACTTCTACAATCCCTTTCAAATATGCTTCTTTAATTCTATTCTTTTGTGCTTTTAAACTAGATATTTCTTTATCTAATTTAGTAGTATCTGTAACTTTTTTATCAGCTAAAACAGGGAAAAAGTATCTTTTTACAGTCATATCATACTCAACTAAATTCATGATAAAAGGTATTAAATCTTTCTCTATTAAATCTTCTCTAAAGTATAAACCATCATCTTCACAGTGATAATACATGTATTTTTTCTTTGCACCACCAGCACCTTTACAGGTCATTATTTTACCACATTTATGGCAGATAAGTTTCTGCATAAAGATGTAAACTCTATCTCTACAAAAGGCTCTTTTATTCACTTCTTTTTGCTTTTGAGCTTCTTCAAATATTGCTCTTGAAATGATAGGTTCAACAACATCAGCATATATAACAGGTTCAATTCCTTGCTCTTTTGCAACACGTTTAAATCTTTCAAAATCACCCATATATATTTTATTATTAATAATCTTTTCAACTTTTGAATCATTCCATTTTTTAGGTGTTAAAACACCTTCTTCATTTAATAGATTAGCTATTGTTTGATAACTTTTACCTTCTATATACATATTAAATATACGTATTATAATATCTTTTGTAGTTTCATCTATAACTATTTTCTTTGTACTATCTCGTTTATAACCAAGTGGACAGATGCCTGGAATATGTCCAGATTTAATAGCACCTGTTAATCCAAATTTCGTTCTTTCAGATACTATTTCAATTTCTAATTGAGAAAGTACGGTTAGCATTCTTACAAAAAATCTACCATTTGCAGTAGAAGTATTAACATCATCTCTATCACAAACTAGATAGCAATGGTGTTCTTCAAGTTCAGAAATAAGCTCTTCTAAATCTCTTACAGAGCGAGTTACTCTGTCTAGTTTATATGCCACAATATAATTAATTTTACCATTTCTCATATCAGTTAACATTTGCTGAAAAGCAGGTCTATGTTTCATATCTTTTGCAGATATACCAGCATCTTTATAAACTTTATATATAGTGTAATCTTTATATTTACACAACTGCTCTAATTTTTCTTGTTGTTCTGCTAAACTAAATCCGTTCTCTAGCTTGGTCTTCTGTACTAACACGAATATAAATACCAGCCATTTTTTTATCTTCCATAATATAAATTCCTCCTTCATAAATTAAGTGTTTTATAAAATAATCTTCATTTGTTTTTATTACATCAAAATAGGCATCAGATTAGCCTATATTCAGCTAAACTGACACCTAACATATAAATGCTATAAAATGAAAAATCATAAATAAAACGGTTTGACATCAGCTAACTGAAATATAATCACTTAATCTGAAAATTGGAATTTTTTGAGCTACATTACCAACATAGAAGTAGTTTACATCATTAAAGAAAAGGTATAGCTTGTCCTTAATAATAACTTTATGAGGCTCTACATACGCTAAATTTGTACGCTCAACAATTCGAAGATTTCCTTCCATTATCTTTGGTTCAGTATTATTGAAACTGCAAGCCCAAGTAATTTTGGTTTTTAATTCTTCTGTCATTATGATATTTTTCTTAATTATGTGTATCATACCACAAAAACCTCCTAAATTCAACATTTTTAGGCCTCTTGTATGAGATTTTCGACTAGTAAATGTAAGTCTGTATAAGAGATAATAGAATAATCATACAAAAAAGACCAATTCTTACGAATTGATCTTTCAATTTTTGCGTTCGTCATTTTTCTAATCTCGAAACCTACTAGTTTCAAGCATTTCAAAAAGTTCGACAAAAACTTGCTTTGGTGCCTGGGGTGGGACTCGAACCCACATGGTTTCCCGCTGGATTTTGAATCCAGTGCGTCTGCCAGTTCCGCCACTCAGGCATAAATGATTACTAAATTATATTAACACACTTTAAAATTTTTGTCTACTATAAATTACAAAATTTTGAAATTTTTTTATAAATATTAATAAATAAAAACAAATAAAATAATGTCGAATTATGTCGAACGATTTTTCTTGACTGTATAATAAAATGATGCTATTATAATAGTATCCAATTTCTATATAGAATTGAATCATATAAAATTAAGCAATCTAAATTTGATTGTATTTTAAAATTTAATCTTAAAAATTTTGATATTCTAAAAATATTAAATCCAAAATTATAATTTAATAATATTAGGAGGTGACAATTGAAAAGAAAATTTGTTGCTATATTAATATGTGCTATTTTGTTTGCTTGCATTTTTCTTATTGAAATTAGCTTATATAAGATAGTGTTCCTAAAAAATAAAGAAAAATCAGAGGAATTGTTAAAAATTGCACATGAAATGATTGATATGAAGAATGAAGATAATACTACAAATGAAGCTAGTTACAGAGAAAATAAAGCTGATAATAGAATTGACGAAAAAGAATACGGAATAGGTGGTATTACTGATAAAAACGAAAATGAATTAAATAACAAAAACAAAATTATAAATGAAAATGGAATATTGGGTATATTAGTAATAAAAAAACTAAATATTGAGGCACCTGTACGAGAAGGAACTTCTCAAGATGTCATAAAAACAGCAGTTGGGCATTTTGTAGAAAGTGATTATTGGAATGGAAACATTTCATTAGCATCACATAATGGAGGAGCAAACGCACATTATTTTGAAAAAATTAATTCTCTAAAAATAGGTGATGAAATAGAATATATAACTAAAATTGGAAGAAAAAAGTATCAAGTAAAAAGTATTAGTAAAATCAGAGATACTGATTGGTCAATGGTTATGAAGACTAATAATTCTAAAAATACTGACAATGCTCAAAATACGATAACTTTAATTACATGTATATCAAGGCAACCAAACTATAGATTATGTATTCGTGGAGTTGAAGTGTAAATAGAAAGGATGTAGAAAATATGAAAAAAGTATTAAAAATGCTTATAGCGTTTTTGGTAATAATGGCTCAAGCTATTATTCTAATGAATAACGTAAATGCTGCAAACATAGGAGAAATAAAAGATTTAGAAAGAGGCGAAAAAGGATATTATTGTGTTCAAAAATGGGATGGTAAGAAATGGATTTATTTAACATATAATCAAACATTTTATACTGATTCAGACGGGCAAAGATATATGGCTTACTGTTTATGTCCTGGTTTGCCAGGGGTGGGATATGTATCTGGTGAAAAAGAAACATACCAAGTTAAAATAAACGAACAATTAGATAATGATGTAATTTGGAGAGTACTAAAAAATGGTTATCCTAATAAATCTATAGAGGAGCTTGGTTTGGAAACAGCAGATGATGCATATTTTGCAACTATGCAAGCTATAAATGCAATTTTAAGAGGTTACACATTAGAACAAGCACAAGAATTGTATTCTCCCGGTAAATTTGCAATAAATGGTGAGAATATAGAAGATATACAAAGACGTGGAGAAAAGACTTTAAATGCAATGTATAACTTAATTAATATAGGTTTAAATGGAACAGAAAGTAGAAAACAATTTTTGAATATTTCAATAAAGAAACAATCAGAGTTTCAAGAAGAAAATAGTGAATTTTATTCACAAGTATTTGCAATTGATTCTTCTGCAGAAATTAGTAATTATAGTATTGATAAGATAGAAGGTCTACCTGAAGGTTCATATATAGTTGATGTTAACGGTAATAAAAAAGAAGTATTTAATAATTCAGAAAGTTTTAAAGTATTGATACCTAAAAATTGCAAAGATAATGAAATTAGTGGAAATATTAAAATAAAAGTATTACAAAAAAATTATCCGGTATATTATGGAGCATCATTAATTGAAGGTTATCAAGATTACGCTTTATGCAATAAATCATATGGAGAAAATGTAGCAGAAGTTAGCGTAAATGCTAAATTAGATAAATCTGAACTTGTAATAAAAAAAATAGATAGTGAAAATAAAAATGGTCTAAAAGGTGTTAAATTTAAAATCATAACTTCGGATGGAGAAACTAATGAGTATGAAACAGATGACGAAGGGAAAATTATAATTTCAAATCAAAAGCCAGGAACAATTATTATTAAAGAAACAAAACCTATTGGAAAATACCAAATTAATGAAAATGAAGTTAAAGTGGATTTGAAATATAATGAAAAAAGAGAAGTAGTTATTGAAAATGAACTGCAAAAAGGTAAAATAAAAATAATTAAAACCGATAAAAATAATAATGAAATAAAACTGGAAAATGTAAAATTTGAATTAAGAGATGAAAATGATAAAGTCATCAGAGAAGGTAAAACTGATAAAAATGGCGAATTAATTTTTGATAATTTGGTGATAGGAAAATATAAGTTGGTTGAAACTGAAACAAATTCTGAATACAAACTTCAAGATGAAGAAGTAATTGTTGAAGTTTTAAATAATAAAGTTCAAGAAGTAAATATACAAAATGAAAAAGATGAAATCCCAGAAGAGCAAAAAAAGGAAAAAGTAGAGGAAAGCAATGATGAATCTATTGAAGAATACGAAGAAAAACAGACATATGTTGAAGAAAACATAATTATCAATGATAAAAAATTACCAAAAACAGGGGAAGATTTTGTTTTAAATGATATGATAAAAAATACATTATTATTTAATATGTTTAATTCAATTTTTTTGATAAGAGTATTTAGAAAAAAATAACTTGAAAATCCTTACTCAAAACATTGATTTTTATAATAAATTTATATATAATGAAAGCAAATTTAGAGTTAGGGAGGCTTGAAAATGAAATTTAATAATGAAATATATAATACTCATGAAATAAATAATTTTAAAGAATTAATTAGCGCTACAGTGGAAAGATTTCCTAATAATATAGCATATAAATTTAAAAAGAATTTTGGAAAAAGTAATGAATGTGTTATTGAAAAAACATATAAACAAATTGAGAAAGAAATAAAATGTTTTTCAACAGCGTTATTAAATTTAGGATTAGAGAACAAAAAAGTTGCTATTATTGGAAATAATAGATATGAATGGTGTGTAAGCTATTTAGCTGTTACTACTGGAAATATGATAATTGTTCCGTTAGATAAAGCTTTACCTGAAAAGGAAATAGAAAACTTAGTTGAGATTAGTGGAGCAGAAGTGGTTATTTTTGAAAATAAATATTCAAGTGTTTTTGAAAAAATTAGACAAGCTGAAAATAAAAAGTTAGAAATCTTTATAAATATGGATTATGAAAAAGAAAAAAATGGCGTGCTTGCATTTCAGGAATTAGTTAATCAAGGAGAAAGGCTAATTGAAGAAGGAAATGATGATTATAATAAAATTGATATTGATAATGATAAATTAAGTGTATTGTTATTTACATCAGGAACAACATCACAACCTAAAGGTGTAATGTTATCACAAAAAAATATATGTTCAAATGTTACTGCAACGTCAAAGTTAGCAAAAATGTATCCTGATGATGTGTTATTATCTTTTTTACCATTACATCACACATTTGAATGTACAATAACGTTTTTGTATGGCTTTTATTGTGGAGTAACAGTTGCCTTTTGTGATGGTTTAAAATATATTGCAAAAAATCTTGTTGAATATAAAGTTAGTGTAATAGTTGCTGTACCACTTGTGCTAGAAGCAATGTATAAAAAAATAGAAAATGGAATAGAAAAGTCAGGCAAAACAAAACTAGTAAAAATAATGGGAAAAATCTCAAATTTTCTATATAAATATCTACATATAGACATTAGAAGAAAATTGTTTAAATCAGTTATAGACCAGTTAGGTGGTAGAGTTAGAATTTTATATTTTGGCGCTGCTGCAATGAATAAAACAGTTATAGATGGATATAACACATTTGGAATAGCTACAATTCAAGGTTATGGATTAACTGAAACATCTCCATTGCTTGCTGCCGAATCAGATAAGCAAAAAAGACCTGGAAGTGTAGGAAGAAATCCATATAATGTTCAATTAAAAATAATTGATGAAGATGGAAATGAAATCGGATTAGCCAAAGGTTCTGATGAGGTTCAGATGAATACTCAAGAAGAGAACAAAATAGGAGAGATTGTTGCTAAAGGTCCAAATGTTATGTTGGGGTATTACAACAATGAAAATGAAACAAACAAAGTATTAAAAGATGGATGGTTTTATACAGGTGATTTAGGTTATTTTGATAAAGATGGTTTTTTATATATTACTGGTAGAAAAAAAGAGGTTATAGTCTTAAAAAATGGTGAAAATGTATATCCATCTGATATAGAATTCTTAGTTAACAGGTTATCATATGTTCAAGAAAGCATATTATTCCCAAGAGAAAATTCTAAAAAAGAACTTGCTTTAGGAATTAAAATTGTATATGATGATGAACAAATAAAAGAAAAATTCGGAGAAAAATCTAGTGAAGAGTATGAAAAATTAGTATGGGAAGATATCAAAGAGATAAATAAAACTTTACCAGTATTTAAAAGAATAAAGGAATTAATTCTAACTACAGAACCACTTGAAAAAACAACAACACAAAAAATAAAAAGATTTAAAGAATTTGAAAAAATATTGAAGAATAATGCTTAAAGCATTATTCTTCGATTTCGTTAGATAGTTTATGTATAGCTTTTGTTTCTATTCTTGAAACATACGAACGGGAAATTCCTAAATAATTAGCTATTTGATTTTGAGTTCTAGGTTTTTTGCCATCTAGTCCAAACCTCATTTCTAAAATCAATTTTTCTCTATCTTTTAAAACCTCTTTCATTTTAGAATATAAAGTTTTTATCTTAAACTTTAAGTCAACTTCTTCTTCAATACTTCTTTCATTATTTACTATTACTTCTTGCAATGATACAGTATTATCATCTTTGTCTTTGCCAATTGTATCTTCTAAATATACTTCGGCACCTAATTTTTTTATAGACCTTAGATGCATTAATACTTCATTTTCAATACATCTTGAAACATATGTAGCAAGTCGAACACCTTTACTAGAGTCAAAGCTTTTAATACCTTTTATTAAGCCGATGGTTCCAATTGATATCAAGTCATCTTGATCAATATTAGCTGTACAGTATTTTTTGCATACGTGTGCGACAAGTCGCAAATTTCGTTCTATCAAAATATTTCTTGCTTCTTCATCACCGTGTTCATATTTTTCTATATATATTTTTTCTTCTTCAGAAGAAAGAGGCTCAGGAAATAGACTATTATTTGAGATATATCCAACTACAAAAACAGCACTTTTTAAAAATGCTAAAAAACCTGAAATACAAAGAGTTAACATATATTTACCTCCAAATTAATCTATTTTATATATATGATTCATTATGAAAAATGTGCATGACCATACTAATTTAAAAGCAATAAAAAATTAAATATAAAATATAGAATATGGTTGTAATTGTTTAATTGTTAATATATAATATGTAAGATTTCTAAATGGTAAAAATAACTATTTGAAAACAGCTTTTTTACATAATAAATTTATAAAATTAAAAGCAAGAATAGTGATTAATAAATAAGAAAGGAGATTTATAAAACATGTTAGAGTTAAAAAACATAACAAAAGATTATCTTTCTGGTGACATGAAGGTTAGTGCTTTAAAAGGAGTTAATCTGGAATTTAGAAAAAGTGAATTTGTTTCTATTTTAGGTCAAAGTGGATGCGGAAAAACTACTTTATTAAACATTATAGGTGGTCTTGATAGATATACAAGCGGAGATTTGATTATAAATGGTAAATCTACAAAAAAATTCAAAGACAAAGATTGGGATGCTTATAGAAACTATTCTGTAGGTTTTGTATTTCAAAACTATAATCTAATACCACATCAAACAGTATTATCAAATGTAGAATTAGCACTTACATTATCAGGAGTGTCTAAAAAAGAAAGAAAACAAAAAGCCATATCTGCTCTTGAAAAAGTGGGCTTAAAAGACCAAATGCATAAAAAACCAAATCAAATGTCTGGGGGGCAAATGCAAAGAGTAGCAATAGCTAGAGCTTTGGTAAATGATCCAGATATAATTTTAGCAGATGAACCAACAGGAGCATTAGATACTGAAACTAGTGTTCAAATAATGAATATTTTAAAAGAAATTTCAGAAAACAAACTAATTATAATGGTAACACACAATCCTGAGTTGGCAGAAAAGTATTCATCAAGAATTGTTAAAATATTAGATGGTAAAATTATGGATGATTCTAATCCATATACTGAGGATGATAGAAAAAATGAAACAATGCAAGCAAAAACAGGTAAAACTTCAATGAATTATTTTACAGCTTTATCACTTAGTTTAAACAATTTGATGACTAAAAAAGGAAGAACATTTTTAACAGCGTTTGCTGGAAGCATTGGTATAATTGGAATTGCACTTATTTTATCTTTGTCTAATGGTGTTCAGAAATATATTCAAAAAGTGCAGGAAGATACTTTATCATCATATCCAATATCAATTCAAGAAGAAAGTGTAGATATGGGAAGTATGATGACTTCTATGATGGAAGAACAGAACAATAAAGAACAACATGGTAATGATGGGAAAATTTATTCAAGAAATATAATGAGCAATATGTTAAGCACTTTATCAACAAAAATGAAAAACAACAACTTAGAGGAGTTTAAAAAATACATTGAAAATGAAAATACAGTAATAAAGGATAAAGCAAATGCGATTCAATATGAATATAATTTAGACTTAAATCTATATAAAGAAGATACATCTAATGGAATTGTTCAAGTAAACCCAAGCACAGTAATGAGTAGTATAGGGTTTGGAAAAACAAACGAAGACGATGAATCTAATTCATCAATGATGTCTATGTCATTTGGCTCATCAGATGTATGGAGAGAATTGTTAGATAACAAAGAATTAATTAATTCACAATATGATGTTATAGCTGGAAAGATGCCAGAAAAATATAATGAAGTTGTAATAATAGTTGATGAAAATTACGAAGTAAGTGATTATACATTATATTCTTTAGGATTAAAGGATCAATCAGATTTAAAAGCTGCAATGTTAGCACTACAAAAAGGAGAAGAAGTTGCTAAACAAGAAACAACAGAGTATAAGTATGAGGATCTACTTAACCTATCATATAAACTATTGTTAAATACGGACTTTTATCAAAAAAATAATGGAATTTGGATTGATAAATCAAATGATAATGGTTATATGATAGAAAAACTACAAAATGCTGAAGATGTAAATGTGGTTGGAATAATTAAGCCAAAAGAAGGAAGTAATATACAAAAAACTGCTGGAGAAATAGGGTATACTAAAGAGTTAACAGAGTATGTAATAAATAAAGTAAATAATTCAGAGATTGTATCTGAGCAAAAATCAAATCCTAATATTAATGTGTTTACAGGTATGGAATTTAAGGACGAAAATGAAATTGTTAAATTAAATTCAAATTTTGATTTTAATTCATTAAGTTCTGAACAAAAGGCATATATGGCAAATCTAAGTCAAGAAGAATTAGCAAATCTAATGACTGCGTATACAAAAAATAATAATGCAACATTTGAAAAAGTGCTTAAGAGACTTGGCGCAGTTGATTTAAGTAAACCATCAACTATAAATATTTATCCAAAGGACTTTGCTTCAAAAGATGTTATTGCAAAAGAAATTGAAAATTACAATAATAAGCAAAGGGAGAATGGAAAAGAAGAAAATGTTATTGAGTATTCAGATATGGTAGGAATGATGATGAATTCCGTAACTGTAATTGTAAATATAATTAGTTATGTTTTAGTAGCTTTTGTATCTATTTCACTAGTTGTTTCATCAATAATGATTGGAATAATAACTTATATTTCTGTATTAGAAAGAACAAAAGAAATAGGAATTTTAAGAGCAATTGGTGCTTCTAAGAAAGATATTTCAAGAGTTTTCAATGCAGAGACACTTATTGTTGGATTAACTGCCGGATTAATAGGTATTGGTGTGACACTACTTTTAAATATTCCTATTAATGCTATTATAAAAGCTGTAGCAAATGTTTCCGGAATTGCATCTTTGCCAGTGGTAGGTGGAATTGTGCTTGTATTAATTAGTATCATTCTAACTGTAATTGCTGGATTAATTCCATCAAAAGTTGCAAGCAAGAAAGATCCAGTTGTAGCATTAAGAACAGAGTAATAGTTTTTTAATCTTTACAGGTTAAATTAATAATACAGAAAAAAACACTAGATAGAATATTCTATCTGGTGTTTTTTACAAACTTGAAATTGCATTTCTTGCTAATTCATCACATCTATTATTAAATTCATTGTCACTATGACCTTTAACTTTAATAAAAGTAACTTTATGTGTTTGTGTCAAAGAATATAATTCTTGCCATAATTCTTTATTTTTAACAGGCTCATTATTAGCAGTTTTCCAACCTTTTTTCATCCAATTATAAATCCAGCCTTGATTAAAACAATTTACAACATATGCACTATCACTATAAAGATTTACTTTGCAAGGAAATTTTAGCATTTTTAATCCTTCAATAACAGCTGTTATTTCCATTATATTATTTGTAGTATCTGGGTTTCCACCAGAAATTTCTTTTTTATTACCTTTATACATTAAAACAGCTCCCCAACCACCAGGACCTGGATTGCCAGAACATGCTCCATCAGTATATATTGTAACTTCTTCCATTTTTTTGCCTCACTTTCTATTGATTTTTTTTACTTTTATGATATTATAACAATAAAGCTTGTTATATACAAGATTTTTTGAAAAAAATGAAAAGTAAGATTGATAGGAGGTATACATGAGCGAGGTTTTAGGAATAATTGCAGAATATAATCCTTTTCATAATGGACATTTATATCATATACAAAAATCTAAAGAACAAACAGGTGCAAAATTTGTTGTATGTGTTATGAGTGGTAATTTTGTTCAAAGAGGAAACACGTCAATTGTTGATAAATGGACAAAAGCAAAATTAGCAATTGAAAACGGTGTAGACTTAGTTTTAGAATTACCTACAATATATAGTGTTTCAAGCGCAGAAAGCTTCGCACAGGGAGCAGTTAAAATTCTTGAAAACCTTGGTATTGTTGATACAATTTCATTTGGAACAGAAACAAACGATTTTGCAGCTTTGAATAATATTGCAACTATACTTACAGAAGAACCAAAAGAATTTGTTAATATGTTAAAAGAAGATTTGAAGCAAGGCTTGTCTTTTCCAAAGGCTAGAGAAAATGCTTTGATAAAGTATTTAAATGATGATGTTAGATACAAGGATATTTTAAATAGTCCGAATAATATTTTGGGAGTTGAATATTTAAAATCTTTGAAACAAATAAAAAGCAAAATCGCACCAGTAGCAATAAAAAGAGAAAAAGTATATTATAATGATAATTTTATTGTTGACGATTTTGCAAGCGCCACAGCGATTAGAAAACTTGTTGCAAATAAAGATTTTTCAGGTTTAATTAAAGTTGTTCCAAGGTCATGCTATGAAACAGTTTTAAAAGAATTTGAAGCTGGAAATGTGGTTTTAGATTTGCAAAAATTTGAAAAAGAAATTTTCTATACATTAAGAAGAATGTCTGTAAGTGAAATTGCAGAATTACCGGATGTATCAGAAGGTTTGGAAAACACAATAAAAAATGCGGCAAATTTTTGCAATAATATAAAAGATTTTATTGATATTGTAAAAACTAAAAGATATACTCAAACAAGAATACAAAGAATTTTAGTATTTGCATTGTTAGGAATTACAAAAAAAGATGTTCAAACAGCAAAAAAAGTAATTCCATATGCCAGAGTCTTAGGATTTAATGAGAAGGGAAAACTATTGCTATCAGGAATTTCACAAAATAATCCCAAAATGCAAGTTGTAACATCAGTGAAAAGATTTTTAGATAATAATACTAATAAAGCGTATAAGAGAATGATGGAGATAGATATTTTTTCAACTGATGTCTATACTTTAGGATATAGAAATGATTCAATGGCAAACTTAGATTATACTAAAAATATGATTATGCTATAATTTACTAAATTATACTAAGGAAAAATTTAAAATGGTTTATGGGTAATACCAATAAAAACCCAAATATATTATACAAGGAATGGGAAAACAAATGAACGAATTATTCGCAGATTTACATGTACATATAGGAAGATCAGAAAATGGAAAGCCTATAAAAATTACAGCAGCAAGGTCTTTAAACTTTGCAAATATAGCAAAAGAGTGTGCTGATAGAAAAGGAATCAATATAGTAGGAATTATAGATTCAGCATCACCTTACGTAATAGAAGATATAGAAAACTTCTTAAAAACAGGAGAAGCTTATGAAATTAAAGATGGTGGAATAATATATAAAGATAAAGTATGTATTATCTTAGGAAGTGAAATTGAAACAGCTGAAATAAATGAAAATGGAAAAACAGGAAGTGCCCACAACTTATGCTATTTTCCAACATTAAATGACATAAAAGGATTTTCAAAAGAAATGAGTACACATATTAAAAATATTACACTAAGTTCACAAAGAGCTGATATTTCAGGATATGAACTAATTGATATTGTAGAAAAATATAATGGTGTACTAATTCCAGCACATGCTTTTACACCACATAAAAGCTACTATGGAAATTGTACTAAGAGTATGAAAAGAATTTTTAAAGAAAAATACGATAGAATACCTGCAATAGAACTAGGATTAAGTTCTGATACATTTTTAGCTGATGAAATATCAGAACTTGAAGGTAAAACATTTTTAACAAATTCAGATGCACATTCATTACCAAAAATAGCAAGAGAGTACAACAAGATTTTAGTTGAAGATATAAGCTTTAAAGAATTAATGAAAGCAATTAGAAGAGAAGATGGCAGAAAAATAGTTGCAAATTACGGATTAGACCCAAAACTAGGAAAATATCACAGAACATATTGCGAAAAATGTGATAAAAGAATAGAAGGAACAGCACCAGTGCTACTATGTCCAGATTGTGATAACTCAAACATTACAATGGGGGTTTTTGATAGAATAGAAGTAATAAAAGACAAACCTTCAACAAAAAGCCCAAGCTTCAGACCACCATATATATACCAAATACCATTACAATTTATTCCAGGTGTTGGTCCAAAAGTTATAGATAAATTGTTAGCAAATTTTGACACAGAAATGAATGTATTACATAAAATGTCAAAAGATGATATTGAAGGTGTTGTAGGAGCAAAAATTGCTAATAATATTTATAATGCTTGCAATGGAAATGTTGATATTCAAGCTGGTGGTGGCGGTGTTTATGGAAAGATTAGTGTTGGGTAATGCACAATTGGGGACGCGTCCCAGCTGTGCATTTTGCACAACGTGGGACATATCTATGAAAAAAATCTACATAAAACCAGTTGACAATATAAAAAAAAAGCGTATAATAGAACTATAATCAAAAAACAAAAATGAGACAAAGTAAAATAAAAGCTATCTTTAGAGAGGACTTGCCACCAGGCTGAAAGCTAGTCTAGAAAAGCATATTTGAAAAACTACCTCATTGTTGCTAGGCCATAAACCTAGACGAATTACTTGCGTTAAAAGTTTTAATTAAGAAAAAAGTAGGATGGAACCGTGTTATAAAAATATAGCACTCCTATAAATGCAAAAGTAGCTCTGCATTTATAGGAGTGCTTTTGTTTTTTCAAATTGAGGACGGAGAAAATTTTTCAAATTGGGGACGGAGAAGATTTTAAATTTTTAAAACCTGGGACGGATATTAAAAATTTAAAATTCTTATAAATTAGATGATAATTCTAATATCCGTCCCAGGTTTTAAAAATTTAAAATCTTCTCCGTCCCCAATTTAAACCCAATTTAAAAAAGGAGGAATTCGTATGATTAAACTAGAATTAAAAGATGGCTCAATTAAAGAAGTAGAGTCAGGAATGTCAATTATTGAAATTGCTAAAAGCATAAGCGATGGATTAGCAAGAGTGGCAACAGCAGGAAAAGTAAATGGAGAAGTTAAGGATTTGAGAACAGTTATAAATGAAGATTGTAAATTAGAAATCTTGACTTTTGAAAGTGATTTAGATGGTAAAAAAGCTTATTGGCATACAACATCACATATAATGGCTCAAGCTATTAAAAGATTATTTCCACAAGCAAAATTAGCAATAGGACCTGCAATTGATGAAGGTTTTTATTATGATTTTGATGTAGAAAATGCTTTTACAGATGAAGATAAAGCTAAAATTGAAGAAGAAATGAAAAAAATTATTAAAGAAGATTTACCAATTGAAAGATTTTCTTTACCAAAGGCAGAAGCTTTAGAATTGATGAAAGATGAGCCATATAAGGTAGAATTAATAAATGATTTACCAGAAGGAGAAGAAATTAGTTTTTACAAACAAGGTGAATTTACAGATTTATGTGCTGGACCTCATTTAATGAGTACAGGTAAAGTAAAAGCTGTTAAATTATTAAACTCTTCAGGAGCATATTGGAGAGGTAGCGAGAAGAACAAAATGCTTCAAAGAATTTATGCTATATCATTCCCAAAAGCAAGCCAATTAGAAGAACATTTACAATTCTTAGAAGAAGTAAAACAACGTGACCATAGAAGAATAGGAAAAGACTTAAAAATCTTCATGACACACCCACTAGTTGGTTCAGGACTTCCAATGTATTTACCAGCAGGTGCTACAATAAGAAGAACTCTTGAAAGATATATTCAAGACAAAGAACTAGCATTAGGATATGACCATGTTTATACTCCATCACTTGCAAATGTTGATTTATACAAAACAAGTGGACACTGGGATCACTACAAAGATGATATGTTCCCAGTAATGAAAATGGATGAAGAGGAATTAGTTTTAAGACCAATGAACTGTCCTCATCACATGTTAATTTATAAGAGCGAACTACGTTCTTACAGAGATTTACCAATCAAAATCGGTGAATTAGCACATGACTTTAGATATGAAAATAGTGGTGCTGTTTGTGGACTAGAAAGAGTTCGTCAAATGTGTCAAAATGATGCTCACTTATTTGTAAGACCAGATCAAATTAAAGAGGAAGTAGGAAAGGTTCTTAACTTAATAAGAGAAGTATATGTAAAAGATTTTGGATTCCCAGAATCAGCATTTAAATATAGATTATCATTAAGAGATAAAGACAATATTGAAAAATATATTGATAATGATGAAATGTGGGAAACAGCTGAAAGCCAATTAAGAGCTATATTACAAGAATTAAATATAGAATTCTATGAAGCAAAAGGTGAAGCAGCATTCTATGGACCAAAAATCGACATCCAAATTAAAACAGCATTAAATCATGATGTTACAATACCAACATGTCAATTAGACTTCGCATTACCAGAAAGATTTGATTTAACATACATTGGTGAAGATGGAAAAGAACATAGACCAGTTGTAATTCACAGAGCTATTCTTGGATCTTCAGATAGATTTATGTCATTCTTAATTGAAGAAACAAAAGGAAACTTCCCAACATGGCTTGCACCTGTTCAAGTTAAAGTAATGCCAATTACAGACAACCAATTAGACTATGCGAAGGAAGTTACAAACAAATTAAGAGCAAACAGAATTCGTGTTGAATTAGATGATAGAAACGAAAAAATCGGTTATAAAATTCGTGAAGCTCAACTTCAAAAAGTTCCTTACATGTTAGTTGTAGGAGAGAAAGAAGTAAACGCAGGAACAGTAGGCGTTCGTTCAAGAAAAGACGGAGATGTTGGAGCAGTTAGCGTTGATGAATTTATAAAAAATATTAAAGAAGAAATTGAAAATTTTGTAAGATAAAAAAATGCACAGTTGGGGACGCGTCCCTGCTGTGCATTTTGCACAATTAGGGACAGGTTGATGTGTCAAAACTAAATACTTAACATACGTCCCAAATTTTATTGATGTGTCCCAGACTGTGCATTTTGCACAGTTGGGACGCGTCCCCAATTGTACCCTTGCCACAAATCTTTCTCTTTCAATACTTTATCCAACCCATTCAAAACCCACTTCTTATGCACATTCCACTCAGGAGCAATAAGCAAATCTTTTGGTGCATCACCAGAAATTCTATGAACAACAATATCAGGTCGTAAATGTGTTATAGCATAAACAAGGTATTCCAAATACTCATCAAACCCCATAGGAGAGTACAATCCTTTATAATACAAATTAGCTAAAACAGTGTTTTTTACAACATAAACATTATGTATTTTTATACCATCAATAGAGTGTCTATTTACAAAATCAATCGTATTTGCCAAATCATCCATAGTTTCATCAGGCAATCCAATCATTATATGAGTCACAACATCAATACCATATTGTTTTAACATTCGAACAGCAGCAGTAAATACAGCATTTTCATATCCACGATTAATAAATTTGGCAGTTTTTTCATTAGATGTTTGCAAACCTAGCTCGACACAAACATAATATTTATCGGTATAACTAGCAAGTAATTTGCAGACATCTTCATTAATACAATCAGGTCTTGTAGCAATTTCTAAGCCAACAATTCTATCATCAATTAAAGCAGCATCATATTTTTTCTTTAAATTTGAAATAGTATCATAAGTATTTGTAAAGTTTTGAAAATAAATGATGAATTTATTAGCTCTTTCACTTTTATAACTTGAAAAATACTTTTTTATCTGTCCACTTATATCATTTTGTTTACAAATATGATCACCTGAACCTCTTTCACTGCAGAAAATACAGCCACCATTACTAACAGTTCCATCTCTATTAGGACAAGTAAAACCACCATCAATACATATTTTTAAAGTGCGTTCGCCAAATTTATTTTTTAAATATTCATTTAATTTATTATATCTATTTACATTTTCCATAATGTTTGTATTATAACATCATTGTGTGTTTTAAGCAATCTGTATAAAAAAGGATAAAACTGAAATAAATTTCATATTAATATTTACACAAATAGTTTAATATGATATAAATAAATTGTATAAACAAGAGTTGAAAATAGTAAAGGAGGAAGATATGGAATTAACACTAGGATTATTAATACCTTTTGCAGGTACAACTTTAGGAGCTGCAATGGTATTTTTTATGAAAAATAAAATGAATAAAATGTTAGAAAAACTATTATTAGGATTTGCATCAGGTGTTATGATAGCAGCATCAATTTGGTCATTAATTTTGCCAGCAATAGAAATGTCAGAAGAACAAGGAAAAGTGGCATGGCTTCCAGCAACAATAGGATTTTTATTCGGAATTGTTTTCTTGCTTGTATTAGATAGTTTAATACCACACTTGCATTTGCATGATGATAAGCCAGAGGGGGTTAAAGCTAAATTAAAGAAAACAACAATGCTTGTATTAGCAGTAACACTTCATAATATACCAGAACGGAATGGCAGTAGGGGTAACATTTGCTGGAGCGTTAATTGGTAATGCCGGAATAACAATGGCAGGTGCAACAGCATTAGCTATTGGTATTGCAATACAAAACTTTCCGGAAGGTGCAATTATTTCAATGCCTTTAAAAACAGAAGGTGTATCAAAAACAAAAGCATTTATATTAGGAACCTTATCTGGAATAGTAGAACCTATAGGTGCAATTATAACTATACTTTTAACAAAAGCAGTAGTACCAGTTTTACCATATGTTTTAGCATTTGCTGCTGGTGCAATGATTTATGTTGTTGTAGAAGAATTAATACCAGAATCTCAAGATGGACAACATTCTAATATTGGGACAGTAGGAGTTGCAATAGGTTTTGTTATAATGATGATATTAGATGTTGCACTAGGTTAAAATAGCATTAAATATTGAAGCACTAACAACGTATTTCCAGATAGCTAGGCAAAAGTATTGCCACAAGAAATTGCACTTTACATAAAGATATGCTATAATAATTATATATGGTCAAGTACCATTTTAATATAATTAGTGTATGTCAGGTTCACTAATATCAACCTAAAATTATTATAGGAGGTCAAAAAAATGAAAAAAAAGTTTCGGAAGTTTACAGCAGTTGTAATAGGCTTAACAGCATGTGCGTATATTGTTGTAGGACTAAATTGCAAAGTTGAGGAGCAATTTATTAGTCTTATGACAGAATTTTCTACACTTCTACTTTCTTGCTTAATAGGAATGCATTTTAAAGAAATTCAAGCTCTATTATTTAATAAGAAAAAAAGAAAAGAAAGAGAAGCCAAAAGAATTGAAGCTAGCAAGAAGTACAAACATTTAATTGCTGTGCATGAGTCAGGACACGCAATAATTGCTACGGCATTATTACCATGTATTAAAGTGGCTAAGATTTCAATTATACCAAACAGCGAATCTCTTGGAAGAGTTGAATATGTCGATGTAATGAAACTGATATGGTTTAAAGAAGAATGTATGGCTTTGATTGCTAGATCATACGGCGGAAGAGTTGCAGAAGAACTCATTTTGCAAGTTACATCAACTGCTAGTAGAAAAGACATGCAAGATGCTACAGAATATGCAAAAGATTTTGTCAACAGGTTTGCGATGAAAGGAAAATTAGCAACTGAAATTGATGACCAAGATTTTAATGCTGTTCTGGAAAAAGCAAATTTAGAGGCTATTGAGGTAGTTTGCAAAAAGGCATATAGTCTCGCTGAAAACACGATAAGACAGAATAAAGAAGCTCTTTTGAAATTAGTAGAAATCTTGGAAGAGAAAGAAACTATGGATCAAGAGGAAATCGAAAAATTCATGACAGACAATAATGTAACCTGACAAAAAACGGCTTGAGAGTTCTCAAGTCGTTTTTTATGCAATTAGACTATTGTTTTAGCTTAGAAATTGTTATATAATAATGCCAATAAATAAAAAGAAAAAGGACAAATATACATGGGAAATATAGTATTATTAGATGATTTAACTATTAATAAAATAGCAGCAGGAGAGGTAATAGAAAGACCTGCAAATGTTGTAAAAGAATTGGTTGAAAATTCAATAGATGCAGGTGCGAAAAATATTGTTGTAGAAATAAAAAATGGTGGAAAAACATTTATAAGAATAACAGATGATGGTAAAGGAATTGAATTAGAAGATATGCCAATTGCACTTGAAAGACATGCTACAAGCAAAATTAGACAAATAGAAGACTTAGAAAATACATACACAATGGGTTTCAGAGGAGAAGCTTTAGCAAGTATTGTTTCAATTTCAAGATTAACAATAATTTCTAAAACAAAAGAAATGCAAACAGGAATTAAACTTATAGCAGAAGCTGGAGATATTATAGATTCTGAAGAAGTTGGCGCAAAAGTTGGGACTACAATGACAGTAGAAAACTTATTTTTTAATGTTCCAGTAAGATATAAATTTTTAAAAAATGATGCAACTGAATTTAGATATATCAAGGAATTAGTGCAAAAAATCGCATTATCAAATTTAACAGTTTCAATAAAATTAATTAATGATGGTAAAAATGTATTTCAATCAAACGGAAACGGAAAAATAGAAGATATTGTTTATACTTTATATGGAAAAGAAGTTAAAGACAATTTAATTAAAGTTGACCATAAAGAAGGAGAAGTAAGAATAACAGGCGTAGTTGGAAACACTTTAATGGCAAAGGATTCAAGAAAAAATCAAATACTATTTCTTAATAAAAGAAATATAAAAAACCAAATGCTTACAAATAGTGCAGACCAAGCGTTTAAAGGTGGAACTGGAATTGGAAAATATGGCTTTTTTATTCTAAATATTGAAATGCCTGCAAGTTATTATGATGTAAATGTCCATCCAACTAAGATGGAAGTAAGGTTTAAAGATGAACAAGCATTATATAAAATAATGTATCATGCAATTAAGGGAACACTTTTAAATAAAGAGTTTTTAGGAAATAATGAAGTAGAAAATAATAAAGAATCTTATATTGAAAATGAATTTGAATTTTTAACTAATCATTATAATAATGATTACAAGCATAATGAAGAAAAGAATAATATTGAAAATGATGAAAAAATAGCAAGTAATCAGAATAATCAAAATGAAATAATTGCAAACAAGCTAAATAGAATAGATGTAAGTAATAAATACATAAATACATCTAAGCTTGGAAATCCGGTCATAGACACAAACAATTCAAAATATATAAATATTGGTAACAATGGCAATTTAGATTTAATAAACAGAGATAAAATTAGAACTGTAAATTACAAATATTGTGGAATAGTGTTTAGAACATTTATTATAATAGAAATAGAAGACGAGCTATATCTGGTTGACCAACACGCTGCACATGAAAGAGTTTTATATGAACAAATAAAAGAAAACTATAAAAATAATATTCAGAACAATAGTCAATTAATGCTATTTCCAGAGGTTGTAACTTTAACACATAAGGAAATGGAATTTATTCAAAATAATATGGAATTATTTCAAAATTATGGATTTGATATAGAAGGATTTGGTGAAAATAGTATAAAAATTAATGGAATTCCTGATATTGAATACAAAATAAAAATAGACACTAAAAACATTTTTATGGATATATTAGATGAAATGCTAACAAAAGAAAGAACAACAATAAAAGATATAGAAGAAAGGTTTATTGCTACAGTTGCTTGTAAAGCAGCAGTTAAGGCTAATATGGATTTAGCTGAAGATGAAGTGCACAAATTATTAGATAGATTATTAAAATTAAAGAATCCATATACATGTCCACATGGAAGACCAACAACTATTAAGCTCGGAAAAATGGAAAATGGCAAATTGAAAAATTTGTAAAATAAGAAATATTAATTAAATATTATAACAAGGAGTAGAAAAAATGAATCAATTTTCAAGAACAGAATTAATAATAGGAAAAGATGGAATAGAAAAATTAAACAAAGCAAAAGTTGCAGTTTTTGGCATAGGAGGAGTAGGTTCTTATGTAGTTGAAGGATTAGTAAGAGCTGGGGTACAAAACTTTATTTTAGTTGATGATGATAAAGTTTGTTTAACTAATTTAAATAGACAAATAATTGCAACAAGAAGTAACATAGGAAAGCAAAAAGTAGAAGTTGCAAAAGAAAGAATTTTAGATATAAATCCAAAAGCAAATGTCGAAATATATCAAGAGTTTTTTATGCCAGGTAGCCCTGAAATATTAGATGAGTCAGTTGATTATATTGTTGATAGTGTAGATACAGTAACAGCAAAAATTGAACTTGTAATGAGGGCAAATAGATTAAATATTCCAATAATTTCAAGTATGGGAACAGGTAATAAACTTGATCCAACAAGATTTGAAGTAACTGATATTTTTAAAACTAGTGTATGTCCACTTGCTAAAGTTATGAGAAAGGAATTAAAACAAAGAGGAATTAAGAAATTGAAGGTTGTCTATTCTAAGGAAGACCCTATTAAACCAGAAGAAACTGAGGAGATTAGTTGTAAAAATAACTGTGTATGTCCTCCTGGAACACAAAGAAAATGTACTGCTAAAAATCAAGTCCCTGGAAGTATTTCATTTGTACCTTCTGTTGCTGGATTGATTATTGCAGGTGAGGTTGTTAAAGATTTAATTAAATAAAGCTACATAATTCAAGCGTTTAGGCTACTCAAAAGACAAAATTATTAAACTGTAACTAAATAAAGAAAAATAATTTAAAATACTTGAAATTAATACCAAAAAGTGTTATAATAGAATTTACATAATTAAAAGAGAAAAAAGAAGGAATTATAGTAAAAAAGGAGTTAATATTATGATATTTTTTGATAAATTTTATTTAGACAAAGAACATGACATAATAGTTAATTTATATAAAGAAAACAATGATGAACTTACATATATAATAGAAACACCAAATCATAAAACAGGTAATTTAATAACAAATTTGGCCAAAATATGTGATTTACCAATTTCAAAAAATGATAAAGATATGAAAATAATACAAGGAAGTATTCCTGCAAGTATAAATGGAGATAATAAAGAAGTTTATATTTTAAGATTAGGAGGAATAAAGGTTGCTAACATATATGCTGATGGAACAATTGAAATAAAAGCGAAAATTCCTGCAATCAATAAAACTTTAATGTCTCAAACAAAAGAATACAAATTGCCAGTAGAAAAAACATTAATAAAATCATATATATTGAAAAAAGAAAAATTTAGAACTGATTTGCATACACACATTCATGCTAATTTAAATTCTGATGATTTAATAGCATTAGGAATAAAACATCAAATTCAATATCCATTTTATTATGTAAAAAAATTAGGCTTAAAACTATCAGATAAACAAGCAAATGAGATGTTTCAAAAGAGATTAATTGTAGAACAAAAATATGCATATGAAGATTTACCAGGCAAAAAATTAATTAGAAAAATTGATGATAATACATTTATAAATTTTGCCGATTTAATAATTAATAATCCAGAAAATATGGAAGAAAACATCGCTAAAATTAGAAATAGCTTAGTTTTAATGAAGGATGGTCAGGCAGTTTTTACAAATTTAGAGAAGTTATATTTATATAGATATGTTTTTTCAAAAGGAAAAACAAGTGATGAAAAAATAGATATAACAGAAGAAAAAATTGCTAGTATTACAAATAGAGAAATAAGAAATATATTATTTCAAATGCTAAAAGATGAAACAAGTGAGGAATATAAAAACAACACATTATTACAAGACAAACTTTTATGGGTTGCAAGAGAATATGCAAAACAAGGTATTTATTATTCTGAAATATCTGTAACATGGATAGTAAGAAAAGGTGAAGAAGGAGCAAAAATCCTTCAAGAATTACATGAAATTCTTCCTAAAATAGAAAAGGAAACAGGTGTTAAATTACGTTTTTTAGGATCATTTAGTAGAACTCTAATGACAGAACAACAATTAAAAGAAGGAATAGATGTTTTAAAAGTTGCAGCAAAAAGTCCCTATGTAGTGGGCAGTGATATTATTGGTGAAGAAATAAATGATATTTGTAATTTCAAACAATTAATTAAAGAATTAGTAGAATTTGCAGTAGAACAAGATGATGGTTTTACAATTAGAATTCATGCTGGAGAAAATGATAGCTTAAGATCAAATGTTCAAAAATCTATAGAATGTATTTTAGAAGCGGTTCCAAAGGGAAAGAAAATGCCAAAATGTAGATTAGGGCATGGTTTATATGGAATAGATGTCGACACAGAACAAGGACAAAAAATAATTAAAATAATGAAAGAAAATGGAGTTATATTAGAATTCCAATTAACTTCAAATGTACGTTTAAATAATCTTACTGATTTAGCTTTACATCCATTAAAAAGATATCTTGAAAATGGTGTTAATTGTGTTCAAGGGTCTGATGGTTGTGGATTTTATGGAACAGATTGTATGGAAGAGCAAATGGCATTAACCAATTTATTAGATTTATCTGAAGAAGATTTATTAAAAATGAAAAATGTTGAAGACGTCATAATTTCAGATAGTGATAAGTATTTTAAAGAAAAATCCGATAGATTTGAAAAATGGTTAAATGGAAGAAATATTAAAACTGCAATTTTGGAAGAAGAATTAAAAGTTATAGAAGAAAATAAGCAAAGAAAATTCACAGTAGGAAATAGTGAAAACCTTGAATCAAAAGAAGTGTTACAAGAAAAAGTAATTAAACTTCCATTAGATAAATTTCCTATAATAGTTGCAGGCGGAAGTTTTAACACACAAGGAAGAAAAACAAAAATTGATGATAGAGCTATAGATTTATTAAAGCTATTAATGCAAAAAATAGATACTAATAAAGCATATTTTATAATAGGGCATAGAATAGAGGGATACGAAAAAGCTGTGCTAGATATTGCAAAAGAGCTTAATAAAGATATTGAAATTGATGCAATTATACCTAGAAAAGTTGACAAGAATATTGCTAAAAACTTGCTAGACAACGAATTTAATGGAGTATGTATTTCTACCGAACAAGAAGAATTGGGAATTTATAAAAGCTTTAATTATGAGATATTTGAAAGAATTCCTTCTATGGTGTTGGCTTTTGATGGAAATTCACCAGTATCAAATTTAGTGCAAGAAGCTAAAAATGGTAAAGCAAAATCAAGAATATACATAAATAATGACGTAGAAGCTTTAAAAGAAAAGGCAGATTCATTAGATGGATATGTTACAAAATTTGATTTAAGTAATAAAAATATAATTGAAAAATTAGCACATGATAATCCTGAATTATTTTCAGATGTTGGATAAAAAATAAAATAATTGAGATAAAAATCCTAACATAATTTGTAATGAATTATGTTAGGATTTTTTTGTATAATAGAAAAGTCTTATTGTAGGATAAAACTAAAATGTATTAAAATTATGATATTATTTATATAATTTGATAATCTGACCAGTTAGTATAGTGACATTTTCTAAAATTAATGATTAAATTAACTAGATTGTTTTAAAAGAGAGGAGAAATAATAAATATGAACTTCGAAATATCATCAATTAAAGATATGTTAAATAAAAGTGGAGAAGTGTTTGGAAATAGACCAGCATATGAAATTGAAGGGAGAATAATAACTCATAATGAGTTTAGAAACGATGTTAATTCTTTAGGAACAGCACTTATAGAAATGGGATTAAAAGGAAAAAGGATCGCTGTAATTGGAACAAATAGCTATAATTGGGAAATGGCGTACTTATCTATAGTTTGTGGTACAGGGATAGTTGTGCCATTAGATAAAACATTACCTGAAAATGAACTTGAAAGTTTAATTAAAAGATCAAGTGTAGAAGCAATATTTTTTGATGAAAAATATGAAGAAAATATAAAAAATATAAGCAGAAAAAATGATAATAATTTAAAAATACTAATTTCAATGGGAAAAAGCACTGATGAAAATGTTTTAATCCAAAGTGAGTTAATACAAAAAGGTAAAAAATGTTTAGAAGATGGAAATAGTGATTTTATTGATAGTGAAATTGATGAAAATGCAATGAGCATTTTATTATTCACATCAGGAACAACATCAAAATCAAAAGCTGTAATGTTATCACATAAAAACATTTGTACAAATTTGACATCAATAAGAGCAACTTTAGACATAAATGAACAAGATATATTTCTTTCAATTTTGCCATTGCACCATGTTTTTGAATGCACAGTAGGATTTTTATATCCATTAAGTATTGGTGCTAAAATTGTATTTGGTAGAGGCTTAAAATATATTGTTGAGGATTTAAAACTAAATAATATATCAATTTTAATGTGTGTGCCAGCAATATATGAAAACATTTATAAAAATATTAGAAGAAAATTTGAAAAGCAAGGTCATTTAGAATTGTTAGAACAATTAGAGAAAAAGGCTGAAAAATGCACAATGCAAGAAAGAAAACAAATATTTAATCAAATTCATGAAAGTATTGATCCTAATACAAAAATGCTAATTAGCGGTGCAGCAGCATTAGATTCAGAAGTTGAAAAAGGTTTTAGAATTTGGGGATTTAATCTTGTTCAAGGATATGGTTTAACAGAGGCTTCTCCAGTTATTTCTGTTGAAACAGAGAAAGATTATAGATTGTCATCAATAGGCAAGCCAATGGTTGGAATCCAAGCAAAAATTGTTAATGGTAATGAAGATGGTATAGGAGAACTTGCAATAAAAGGCGATAATGTTATGCTTGGATATTTAGAAGATGAAGAAAACACAAATAATGTTATAAAAGATGGATGGCTTCTTACAGGAGACTTAGCTAAAATAGATGAAGACGGATATATTTTTATTTGTGGTAGAAAGAAAAGTGTAATAGTATTAAAAAATGGTAAAAATATTTTCCCAGAAGAAATGGAAAAATTAGTTAATAAAATTGATGGTGTTAAAGAATCTTTTATATTTGGTAAAGTTACCAATAAAAGTAAAGGTGATGTAAAATTAAATGTTGAAATAGTTTTTGATAAAAATGAAGTTCAAGATATTTATAATGTTAATACTGTAGAAGAAATTTATGAAACATTTAATCAGAAGATTAAACAAGTAAATAGTTTGATGCCTAGTTATAAAGCTATTAAAGGAATAGTTTTTTCTGAAGAGCCATTAATAAAAACTACAACAAATAAAATAAAAAGGGATGAAAATATTGCAAGAATCAATAGCATTTCAGTACAATAAAAAACTTAATGATTTAAGTACAAAAGTATTAGGGAAAAACTATATTTACTTTAAAGAAATAGATTCAACACAAAAAGAAATTTGGAGAAAAATTGAAAATAAAAGTATTGTAAATGGAACATTAATAAGAGCAGAAACACAAACAGCAGGTGTTGGAACATTTGGAAGAAAATGGTATACAAGTGAAAATAATATAGCATTTTCCTTTTATTTAAAATTAAATTTTGATGTAGAAAAATTAGATGGATTAACAATAAAAATAGCTGAAATTATAGCAAAAATATTTAAAGAAAAATATGCTGTAAAAATAGATATTAAAGAACCTAATGATTTATATGTTAGAGGAAAAAAATTAGGTGGAATTTTAACAGAAACAAAGATTAAAGGAAATATTGCAAAATACTTAGTTATAGGGATTGGAATAAATAATTCGCAAATTATTTTTAATGATGAATTAAAAGAAATAGCAACATCATTAAAAAAAGAATATGATTTCGAAATTAATGTAGAAGAATTTATAGTTTGTTTCTGTAATGAATTTGAAAAAATAATTTTTGAAAGAATAGAGGATATTATAGAATGAAAATAGGATTTTTATTTCCTGGTCAAGGTTCACAAGCTCATTTGATGGGGAAAGATTTATATGATAAATATGAATGTTATAGAAACGTTTATAAACAAGTAGAACAAATTACAGGAATTGATGTATCAGAAATTACATTCAATGAAACTGATGATAGAATAAATCAAACAAAATATACTCAGATTTGTATATTAACAATGAGTTTAGGAATTTTAGAAATATTAAAACAAAATAATATAAATGCTGAAATATCAGCCGGTTTAAGCTTAGGAGAATATACCGCTTTAATATATAGTAATCTTCTAAATGCTGAAAACGGAATTCAAATTGTAAAAAATAGAGGAATATATATGCAAGATTTAGCACCAAAAGGTGATTGGGCAATGTCTGCAATTTTAGGCTTAGATGATGACAAGGTTGAACAAGCATGTAATATGGTAACTGATGGATTTGTTGTACCTGTAAATTACAATTGTAAAGGTCAAGTAGTCATTTCTGGGGAAGCTAGGGCTGTAGAACAAGCAAGCGAAAATGCTAAACAATTAGGTGCTAAAAAAGCGAGAATTTTAAATACTTCAGGGCCTTTTCATACTGAAAAATTAATAGAAAGTGCAAAAGCATTGAAAAATGACTTATCAAAAATTACATTTGGAACTGAAACATCAAAAGTTTTAAAAAATATTGATGGTGATTTTTATAATGAGAATGATGATTTTGCAAGTTTACTTATGAAGCATATTATAAGCCCTGTTAAATTTTCAAAAGTATTGGAAACAATGCTAGATAATGATGTTGATACTTTTATAGAAATAGGTCCAGGAAAAACTTTATCAGGTTTTGTGAAAAGAATGGATACTGAAAAAGAAATCAATATTTTAAATATAAATGATATTGAAAGTTTAGAAAAGGCAATAAATTTTGTAAAGGAGAATGAGAACAATGAGTAATGTAGCTGTTGTTACAGGTGGTACAAGAGGAATAGGAAAGCAAATTATATTAGATTTAGCCAAAAAAGGATATAATATTGCATTTAATTATAGAAGTGAAAATACAGATTTTGAAAATCTAAAACAAGAGCTTAAAGAAATTGGTGTAAATGTTTATGGATTTAAATGTGATGTTACAGATTTTGAAAAATGTGAGGAATTTGTAAAAGGAATTATTTCTGAGTTTGGAAGAATTGATGTTCTTGTTAATAATGCAGGTATTACAAAAGATGGATTATTAATGAGAATGAAAAAAGAAGACTTTAAGGATGTTATAGATGTTAATTTAATTGGAACCTTTAATCTAACAAGAAATGTAATTCCATATATGATAAAAGCAAAAAAAGGAAGAATTATAAATATTTCTTCTGTGGTTGGAATATCTGGAAATGCAGGTCAAACTAACTATTCAGCATCTAAAGCAGGTATAATAGGGTTTACAAAAAGTTTAGCAAAAGAGGTTGCGAGCAGAAATATTACCGTAAATGCAATAGCACCAGGATTTATTCAAACTCAAATGACAGATGTATTAAAAGATGAAGTAAAGGAAGAAATATTAAAACAAATACCACAAAAAAGATTTGGAACTACAGAAGATGTTGCAAATGTTGTTAAATTCTTAGCATCAGATGAAAGTTCATATATAACAGGTCAAGTAATTAATGTTGATGGTGGAATGTTAATGTAGGAGGATAAAAAAGTGAAAAGAGTAGTAATTACAGGAATTGGCTTAATTTCGCCAATAGGAAATACGGCAGAACAATCATGGGAAAATATAAAAAATAAAAAATGTGGAATTGATAATATAACAGTATTTGATACAACAAATTTTAAAACAAAGCTTGATGCAGAAATTAAAGATTTTAATTTAGAAGATTATTTTGATAGTAAAACAATTAAAAGAAATGATAGATCATCTTTAATTGCAATATGTAGTGCAAGAGAAGCTGTTGCAGATAGTAAAATTGATAAGGAAAATACGGATTTTAATAAAGTAGGAGTTTTTGTAAGCACTGGAATAGGTGGATTTAGCACTGTTGAAGAGCAATGCCAAATTTGTTATGAAAAAGGAAATAAAAGGGTATCACCATTATTTATTCCAATGGGAATAGTAAATATGCCAGCAGGTAATATTGCAATAGATATTGGTGCAAAAGGAGAATCTTGTTCATTTGCAACAGCATGTGCATCATCAACACATGCAATAGGCGAGGCATATAAAACTATTAAACTAGGACTAGAAGATGTTATTATTGCAGGTGGAACAGAATCAGCAATATGTAAAACTAGTGTTGCTGGATTTGAAAATATGAAAGCTTTATCAGGTGAAACAGATAAAACAAGAGCATCAATTCCATTTGATAAAGAAAGAAATGGATTTGTTATGGGAGAAGGAGCAGGTGTTATAGTTTTAGAAGAATTAGAACATGCATTAAAAAGAAATGCCCATATTTATGCTGAAGTTGTAGGATATGGAGCAACATCTGATGCATATCATATAACATCACCAGACCCAGAAGGAGATGGCGCTGCAAGAGCAATGGAAAGAGCAATTGCAGATGCTGAAATTGAAGCTAGCCAGGTAAATTATATTAATGCACACGGAACATCAACACACTTAAACGATTTAACTGAAACAAAAGCAATTAAAAAAGTATTTGGTGAAAATTATAAAAATGTTTATGTAAGTTCAACTAAAGGAAACACAGGACACTTATTAGGTGCAGCAGGTGTAGCAGAAGCAATTTTCTGTATAAAATCAATTGAAGATGGTATCATACCACCAACAATTAACTATAAAGTTGCTGATGAAGAATGTGATTTGAATTTAGTTGTAAATGAATGTTTAAAAAATGATGTAAAATATGCTATGTCAAATTCATTAGGATTTGGAGGACATAATGCAAGCATAATTATAAAAAAATTTGAAGAATAAGGAGGATTTACAATGGATTACGAAAGTATTAAAAAATTGATAGATGATATGGGTAATTCTAAATTATCCTCATTAGAAATTGATTTTCCAGATGGAACAAAAATAAATATGAAAAAAGGCATTAATCAAAATTGCTTTGAAAACAAAAATTTAGAAGAAAAAAATGATATTGCAAGAAAAAATAGTATAGAATGTGCTTCTCAAAATATTGTTTATAAGAACATAGATGATGAAGAAAAGAGTAATAGTAAGATTAATGCAAACATTGAAGATGAAAAAATATATAAATATGTAAAATCTCCAATGGTTGGAACTTTCTATTCTAAACCATCTCCTGATGAAAAAAGCTATATTGAAGTTGGAGAAACAATAAAAAAAGGAACTACAACATGCATAATTGAAGCTATGAAATTAATGAATGAGATTGAAACAGAATTTGAAGGTGAAGTTGTAGAAATTCTAAAAAAAGATGGAGATCCAGTTGAATTTGGAGAAAATCTAATTAAATTAAAATAAGCCAATGGGGACGGGGCAAAAAGGAGATAAAAAAATGTTAGGAAAAGAAGAAATAAAAAACATAATTCCTCAAAGAGAGCCATTTTTGATGATAGATGAAGTTGAAAGTATGGAGCCTGGGAAATATGCTATTTGTTATAAAAATGTTGATGAAAATGAATATTATTTTCAAGGACACTTTCCAGGTAACCCAGTTATGCCAGGTGTTTTAATAACAGAAAGCTTGGCACAGGCAGGGGCCGTTGCTATACTTTCAGTTGAAGAAAATAAAAACAAAAATGCACTTTTTGCAGGAATTGATAAAATGAAATTTAAAAGAATGGTTAAGCCAGGAGATAAATTAAAATTAGAAGTTAGTATAATTAAACAAAAAGGACCAATAGGTATTGGTGAAGCTAAAGCAAGTGTTAACGGAGAACTTGTTGCTAAAGGAGAGTTAACTTTTGCCTTAGTTGATAATAAAAAATAAGCCAATGAGAACAGGGCATTTTGGAAAGAAGAAGGGATAGATAATGAATAAAATACTAATAGCAAATCGTGGAGAAATTGCGGTTAGAATAATAAGAGCATGCAAAGAAATGAATATAAAAACAGTTGCTGTATATTCTACAGCAGACAAAGAATCCTTACATACTAAACTTGCAGATGAAGCAGTTTGTATTGGTGATGCACCATCTCAAAAAAGTTATTTAAATATTCAAAACATTATTGAAGCAGCTAACATTACAGGAAGTGATAGTATTCACCCTGGATATGGATTTTTATCAGAGAATGCTAAATTTGCAAAAATATGTGAAGAATCAAATATAAAATTTATAGGCCCAAAATCCGAGGTTATAGATGCGCTAGGAAATAAATCACATTCAAAAGAATTAATGAAAAAATGTGGAATACCAGTAATACCAGGGTCAGATGGTAGTATAAAAGATTTAGAAGATGCAAAGAAAATCTCTAAAAAAATTGGATATCCTGTAATGCTTAAAGCCTCAAGTGGAGGTGGAGGAAAAGGAATAAGAGTTGTTTATAAGGAAAGTGATTTAGAAAGAAACTATAATTTAGTAAAACAAGAGGCTAAAAAATCTTTTAATGATGATGAAATATATTTAGAAAAATATATAGAAAATCCAAGACATGTTGAAATTCAAATTTTAGCAGATGAATTCGGAAACGTAATACATCTAGGTGAAAGAGATTGTACAATTCAAAGAAATCATCAAAAGATAATTGAAGAAACTCCATCACCAGTTATTGATGAAAAACTTAGAAGCAAAATGGGTGAAACTGCAATTAAGGTGGCAAAAGCGGCTAAATATTCAAGCTTAGGAACTGTAGAGTTTTTAGTTGATAAAAATAAGAACTTCTATTTCATGGAAATGAATACTCGTGTTCAAGTCGAACACCCAATTACTGAACTTCGAACAAACATTGATTTAATAAAAGAACAAATAAAAGTTGCTGCAAATGAGGAAATAAAAATCAAGCAAAAACAAGTTAATTTTCAAAATTATGTTATAGAATGTAGAATTAATGCAGAAGACCCTTACAAAAATTTCAGACCATGCCCGGGAAAAATAACAGGGTTAAATTTACCTGGTGGAAACGGAATAAGAATAGATACAGGAATATATGAAGGATATACTATTCCAAGTTATTATGATTCAATGATTGCAAAATTAATTGTATATGGAACAAGCAGAAATGAAGCAATTGCAAAATTAAAAAGAGCATTAGAGGAATTTGTTATCGAGGGTGTAACTACAAATATCGATTTTATATTTGAAATTATAAAAAATCCAGATTTTATTAGAGGAAATTATGATACTTCATTTATAGAAAACAAATTGAAAAATGGTTTATAGGCAAATCCTTACAAAAACCTAAATAATAAAATAAGGAGAATTTTGGGCTTTGATAATAGATAAAATAAAAAAAAGACAAACAATTCCTATTAACAAAAAGAATAATATAGATATTCCAATTGGAAAATGGATAAAATGTGAAAAATGTAAAAACATAATCTACAAAGAAGAACTACAAAACAATTTTAATATTTGCCCACAATGTGGGAATTATTTCAGAATCCATATTAATAGAAGATTAGAACAAATCCTTGATGCACACACTTATGAAAGATTTGATTTTGATATGGAAACTCAAAATCCATTAGAATTAGAAGATTATCCTAAAAAAATCGAAATTTTAAAACAAAAAACAAATATTTTAGAAGCTGTATCAGCAGGTACAGGTGAAATTAATGGAGAAAAAGTAGTTATATGTGTAATGGATAGTGGTTTTTTAATGGGAAGTATGGGAGTTGTTGTTGGAGAAAAAATTACATATGCTATGGAACAAGCAATAAAGCTAAATCTTCCTATTATAATATTTACTGCCTCTGGAGGTGCCAGAATGCAGGAAGGAATATTATCTTTAATGCAAATGGCAAAAACAGTTGAAGCTATATCAAAATTAAATAAAGAAGGAATATTATATATATCTGTGTTGACGGATCCAACATATGGTGGTGTTACAGCATCTTTTGCAAGTTTAGGTGATATCATTTTAGCCGAGCCAAATGCAAGAATTGGTTTTGCGGGAAGAAAAGTCATTGAACAAACTATTGGCAAAGAATTGCCAGAAGAATTTCAAACATCAGAATTCTTGTTAGAACATGGTTTTATAGATAAAATTGTAGAAAGAAAAGATATGAAAAATACAATTTATAATATAATCAAACTTCATAAAAAGGAGGTTGAATGATGGATAAAATAGCATTAGAAAAAGAAGAATTAGCATGGAAAAAAGTCGAAATAGCACGTAATCCTAAAAGACCAACAAGCCTTGATTATATTAAATATGTGTTTGACAGTTTTATGGAACTTCATGGAGACAGAATTTCAAATGATGACAAAGCAATTTGTTGCGGGTTAGCTAATATAGGTAATCAAAATTTTACTGTTATTGCTGAACAAAAAGGAAGAACAACAAAAGAAAATATTGAAAGAAATTTTGGAATGCCTAACCCACAAAGTTATAGAAAAGCTATAAGATTTATGAAGCAGGCTGAAAAATTTGGTAGACCTATTATAACATTTATAGACACAAAAGGAGCATATCCTGGCGTTGAGGCTGAAGAAAGAGGGCAAGGTGAAGCTATTGCTAAATCAATGCTTACAATGGCAAGTCTTAAAGTTCCAATTATTTCAATTGTAATTGGTGAAGGTTCAAGTGGTGGCGCTCTTGCAATAGGTGTTGGAAATAAGGTATATATGCTAGAAAACGCTATATATTCAATACTTTCTCCTGAAGGGTTTGCAAGTATTTTATGGAAGGATTCTAAAATGGCTAAAGAAGCTGCTGAAAAAATGAAGCTAACTTCAGAAGACTTGCTAAAGTTTGAAGTAATTGATGGGATAATTTCAGAACCAAAAAAACAAGAATATACTGATGAATTTACGCAAAAAATAGCAAAAGAAATAAAGAAAATAATAATAAAAGATATAAAAGCATTTAATAAAATGTCTGCAAATGATATTGTAGAACAAAGGTATGAAAAATTTAGAAAGATGGGGTGTTAAACCAAATGATGTTAAAAGATAAAACAATTTTAATAATGGGAATACGTAACAAATGGAGCATTGCTTATGGAATTGCAGAATCTGCATACAAGCAAGGTGCAAAATTAATATTTACATATATGGGTGAAGAAAATAAGGATAAAATAGAAAAATTAACAGAGGATTTTAAAGATAGCAAAGCATATGTTTTAGATGGAGCTTCTGAAGATGAATTAGTTAAGGAAGTTTTTACTAAAATTAAAGAAGAAAATGGAAAAATTGATGGAATTGTTCATGCAATTGCACATGCTAAGACAGAGGATTTGCATAATGATTTTATTCAAACAAGCAAAGAAGGGTTTGCACATGCTAATGATGTAAGTAGTTATTCATTAGTTTTAGTTGCAAGAATGGCTAAAGAATTAGATATGTTAAATGAAAACGCTAGTATTGTTACTTTAACATATCTTGGTTCTACAAAGGTTTTAGAGGGTTATAATGTTATGGGAATTGCTAAGTCTGCTTTAGAAGCAAGTGTTAGATATTTAGCTTATAATCTTGGAAAAGAAGGTATTAGAGTTAATGCTGTTTCTTCTGGTCCTATTAAAACTTTATCTGCTAAGGGAATTAAGGATTTTAATTCTATTTTGAGTGTTGTAGAAGAGAAGGCTCCTTTGCATAGAAATGTTACTATTGAACAGATTGGAGATGTTGCTACATTTTTGTTAAGTAGTATGTCTGAAGCTATTACAGGGCAAGTTATTTTTGCTGATAGTGGGTATTGTATTATGGGCAACTAATTTTGCAGGTGACCGCTCAAACTATAGAATTATGTAGCTTGTAAAAATATAATTAATACTCCGTTCGTTTGCTGGCGTGGAAGTTTGGAAATAAGACTATAGATGGGGGCGCCAAACTGCGCACTTACTTCGTATTAATATATTTTTACAAGCTACATAATTCTATAGTTTGAGCTACTCAAAAGACAGAAGTATTATAAAAAACTTGACAATTTTTTAAAAGAATTGTATAAATTAAAAATGAAATTAGGAGGAATTTAAAATGAATGAAAATGAAGTATTTGAAAAATTAAAAGGAATAATAGTTGAACAATTAGGAGTTGAAGAAAATTTAGTAACAAAGGAAGCTACTTTTGTTGATGATTTATCAGCTGATTCATTAGATATAGTTGAATTAGTTATGGGAATTGAGGAGAATTTTGATATTCAAATTCCTGATGAGGCAGCAGAGAAGATAGTTACAGTAGGAGATGTTGTGGATTACCTAATGAATAATTTATAAGATTTTATAAGTCAAAATCTGAAAGGATGATAATATTTATGAATAAGACAAAAAGAATTATATTCAAAACAGCAATAAAATTATTTGCTGAAAAAGGTTACGAAAATACAGGGATAGAGGAGATTACAGCAGTTGCAGGTTTTGCAAAGGGAGCATTATATTATCATTTTGATACAAAAGAGGATTTGTTTGATTTGATGTTAGAAGAAGGAACAAAACTTTTAAATAATAGTATCGAACTTAAATTTAGACATTGCAATGACCCATTAGATAAGATAAAGGCTATTTTAATGATTGAGATAAAAACAATTATTAATTATGAGGATTTTATTACTGTTGTTATAAACAACACTTTAGGGGAAAATAGTAGAACAAAAAAATGCCAAAAAGCAGTAAATAATTACGTAGATAAAATTGGTGAAGTTCTTAAAGAGGGAATAGAGGCTGGTATTTTTTATGATAAAAATCCGGAGGCTGTTGCATATGGCATATTTGGAGTTACTTTTTCTAGTTTGCTATATAGACTAAAGCAAGACAGAAATGCAACTGCTGAACAAATATATGAAGGGTATGTTGATACTGTTGTAAAAGGAATTACTAAATTATAAACGTAGATACAATATAAAAAGGGTAGATATTTTGTAAATATCTATCCCTTTTTAAAGTGTGCCCAGCATGGGCAACAACTTGTGGGTGAAAGTCCCATACAGT
>CAMEHU010000011.1 GCA_945917765.1 uncultured Lachnospiraceae bacterium
CTCTAGCTCTCATACTTGTAAACGCTTCATGTCCTGGTGTATCTAAGAAAGTAATTTCTCTATCATTAATATTTACTTTATAAGCACCAATATGTTGAGTAATACCACCTGCTTCTCCTTCAATAACATTAGTACTTCTAATAGCATCTAATAAAGATGTTTTACCATGGTCAACATGACCCATAACAACAACAACTGGTGGTCTTGGTTTTAAATCTTCTTCTCTATCTTCAGATTCATCAAATAAAATATCTTCTTCATTAACAATTTCCTTTTTGTTAGCAGTAACGCCAAATTCTGAAGCAATTAAATAAGCTGTATCAAAATCAACTTCATTATTAATTGTAGCCATAATACCCAAACCAAATAGTTTTTTAATAACCTCACTACTTGTTTTCTTTAATTCAATAGCTAAATCTTTAACAGTAATTTTCTCAGGGATACTAATTTCTTTTAATTCAAATATTTTTTGTTTTGAACTACCTTCTTCAGTCTTATTATTCTTTTTCTTGTTTTTCTTAGTTCTTCCACTTGATAAATCATAATAATCTAACATTCCACCATCTTGTTCATCAAACATATTAGATAATTTATTTACTTGTTTTAAACCTTTTAGTTTTCCACCATCGAAATCTTCAAATCTACCATTTTTCTTAGTTTTAGTTGTTTTCTTATTACCTTTATTTTCTTCAAATTTGATTTGTTTTGCTTTATCAATTGATCTGCTATTATAATCTCTTTGTGTATCTTTTTCAACGATTTCAGTAGACATTATATCTTTGATATTTTTATCAATTCCTTTTTCATCAAGAGGTCTTTTTCCATTTCTATTAAAATCATTTCTATTATTGAAATCATTTTTACGGTTATTATATCCACCTTTTTGGAACTTATTGTTATTATTTCTATTAAATCCATTTTCGTCATTATTTCTTCTATCTTGATTATTATAACCATTATTATTTCTATTATTAAAATTATTTCTATCATTTTGGAATCTGGTATTTCTATTTCCATCTTGATTAAATCTATTTCTATCACCTGAATTAAATCTATCATTGTTAGAATTGCGATTATTGTTGTAATTGTTATTGTAATTATTATTGTTGTTATTATAATTATTTCTATTTTGGTTATAGTTATCATTTCTTTTGTATCCGTTATTATTTCCAAATTCTTTCTTTACTGCTTGTTCCATACCCTTATTTTCAGTTAATTCTGTTTTCTCCTTTTTAATAATATTTTTTGTAACATCTGATTTTACAACTTCTGCATTTGATTCATTATTGCTATTTGAAAAACTCTCTTTTTTTGTTTCAGAATTATTATTTAGCTCATTACTATTATTTAATTCCTTGTTTTGTTTTACTTCTTCGACTTTAGCACTATTCTCTTCTTTTTTATTTAATGTATTTTCTGAGTTTTTCGTAGTTTCTTGAACATCTTGTTTTGCTTTTTCTGAACCTTTACTTAATTCAGTAGCCTTTGATTTTGTTGTATCTACAGGCTTACTATTTTCTTTTTTAGTTTCTTCCTTTTTATTATCCTTAATTCCAAACAATTCACTAAAAGTCATTGGTTTAGTTGTTTTATTTCTATAAACTATATTGTAATCTTTATTTTTATTTCTTTCAACAAAACCAACATCATTTCTATTATTCTTTGGTTTATTATCTGTTTTCTTTTTATCATCATCATTTATAATAACTTCTCTTCTTATTATAACAGGAGTATCATTTTTCTTGTCATCTTTTACTTTTTTATTTTTTTCTTCTTTTTTCTTTTTATCCTCTGTTTTTACATTACTAGTAGTTTTTGAATTACTTGTATTTTTATCACCAAAACCTTCTTTAATTGTTTTGGCTTGTTTTTCATCAACAGAGCTCAAATGACTAGAAACTTCTATTCCTAAGCTATTCGCTTTTTCAATTATTTGTTTACTGGTTAAGCCTAATTCTTTTGCAATCTCGTGTATTTTTATCTTACCCAATAATTTCACCCCCATTTATATTTTTAATAATGCATTCTGAAAAATTATTTACCACTAATTACACCTCTCAAGTTTTCATAAACAGCTTCATCAATTTGCATTTTAAAGCTTTTTTCTATTTTTTTGTTTTTAATAGCCTTTTCCAAACATTCAAGACTATCACAAATATATGCACCTCTACCATTTGCCTTTCCAGTTCTATCAATGCTTATATTATTCTGATTGTCTTTTACAATTCTAATAAAATCTTTTTTATCTTTTTTGATATTACAACCTATACAAGTTCTTTGTGGTACACTTTTCAAAACATTCACTTCCTTTTTATTATATTAATATTAATCAACTTTCAAAATCAATTATGATTAGTTATTAATTTAAATTTTTTCAAGCTTTTATGTAAAAACTATTCTTCAGTTTCGTTTTCTACATTTTCATCAACTAATTCAATTTTTTCTTCTGAAACGCTGGCATTTTCTAACTCTCCAGCACCTTCACTATTTTCAGCATTTTCTCTTTCAGCAAGAATTTTTCTAAATTGTGATTCGCTCTTAATATCAATCTTATCCCAATTTGTTAATTTAGCAGCTAATCTAGCATTTTGACCTGCTTTACCAATTGCTAATGATAATTGGTCATCAGGAACGATTACTTGTGCAAATTTTTCTTCTTCATTCACATCAACAGCTAAAACTTGAGCTGGTAATAATGCAGCTGAAATAAATATTGCAGGATCTTCATTCCATTCAATTACATCAATTTTTTCTCCACCTAATTCATTAATAATGTTTTGAATACGAATACCTTTTTGACCTACACATGAACCAACTGGATCAATATTCTCGTTTGGAGAATATACAGCAACTTTACTTCTGCTTCCAGCATCTCTTGAAACACTTTTAATTTCAATAACACCTTCATAAATTTCTGGAATTTCTAATTCAAATAATTTTCTTACAAAATCAGCATGTGCTCTTGAAATAATAACTTGTGGAGCACCTTTAGCACCTTTTTCAACATCTAAAACATATGCTCTAATTTTATCATTTACATGATACTTTTCAGTTGGAACTTGTTCTTTTAATGGCATAACACCTTCAAGTCTTCCTAAATCAACTACAACAATTCCACCATCAGCTTTTTGAATTAAGCCTGAAACAATTTCGCCTTTTCTATCACTAAATTCATTATATAAATATTCTCTTGAAGCTTCTCTTATTTTTTGAATAATAACTTGTTTTGCTGTTCCAGCTGCAATTCTACCAAAGTTTTTAGGCATAATTTCGATTTGTGCTGTATCACCAATTTCTAAAGTTTTATTAATTTTTTTAGCATCCTCTAAAGAAATTTGAACATTTGCATCTTCAACACTTTCAACAACTTCTTTTTCAGCATATACATGATAACTTCCTGTTTCCTTATCAACAATAACTTTCACATTATCAGCTGTTGAATCAAAATCTCTTTTATATGCAGTAACTAACGCTGTTTCAATAGCCTCCATTAAACTTCCTGGCTCCATACCATTTTCTTTTTCTAATTCTTCCATTGCAAGCAACATTTCTTTACTATCAATTGCTTTACTTGGCTTTGCTTTTGCTCCCTTTTTCATTTTTATTAATTCCTCCTTTTTGAAACATTTGTGAGACAGTCTTATTTTGTTTCATTTATCATTTATTTTGAAACATTTTACGGCTGTCTTGTTTTGTTTCATTTATTTTATATAATTTTTATATTTTTTACTTTAATTAAGTTCATTATCCCAATCAAAATACTTTTTAATCAAAGAAATATTTTTTCTTTCTAACTCAACAACTTCATCATTTACATCTAAATAAATTGTTTCATTATCAAACTTTTTCAAAATACCAACAAACTCTTTGCTGTTATTAACTGGCTTAAATAAATTAACAGTTATGTATTCGTCAATATTTTCATTTAAATGTTTTTCTTTTCTTATAATTTTTTCAACACCAGTTGAAGAAACTTCTAAAAAATATTGTTCTTTAATATAATCTGCCGTATCTAACAATTCTTCAATCTCATTATTAACTTTTTCACAATCTTCTAAACTAATTTGCCCATTAGGATTTTCAATAAAGATTCTCAAAAAGTAATCTTTTCCTTCTTTTGCATATTGAACATCATACAATTGATAACCTAAATTTTCAATTGATTTTACTACAAGAGCTTCCACTCTTTCTTCAATACTTGCCAAACTATATTTCCCCCTTTATCTACAATTAAAGAGTGGGATTTGCTCCCACTCTTCTGCTTTTTATTTATTCTGCTATTTAATTATATACTATTTTGGTAGATTTTTCAAGTGTTTTTTGAAATTTTCTATATTTTCATTGCTACAATTTAACTCTTCTGTCTTTTGAGTAGCCCAAACCTTAGAATTATGTAGTTTAAAAAAATATATTAATACGCAGTGGAGTGCGCAGTTTGGCGCCCCCACCTAACGTCTTCTTCTCAAATCATAGCGCCAGCAAACGAACGGAGTATTAATTATATTTTTTTAAACTACATAATTCTAAGGTTTGGGCGGATTGTTTTATTCAAAGGTATTAAATAGTAACTTTTCATTGCTTTATAATTGATTAATTTTTATAAAGCAAACAAAATTTATATTTTTTATTATAAAGCACTTAATGGTACTCTAATTACTGGACGGAATGCTTCTGAATAATAATCTATACAACTATCTATATATCCGCTTGACCAAACTGCCATTAAAACATCTGGCCAATCTGAATCTGTTTTAGCTGGTGTAGCAATCCAATATGAATTAGGAGTAATACTACTATCATTACCATAAGGGAAATATAAAACATTTCCTGTTTTGTTACTATAATTTATCTCTTCTCCAATTTGTGTTTTTCCTGTTCTATATCCATATAACCCATCAGCATCTGGTGTACTTGATTTTTCATAACATATAGGAGCATCAGGATTTACTATGTTCCAACTATCTGCAAACATTTCAATTGTAGGAGATCCGATAGCCCATACATCAGTTGTTTCTGATAACCCTAAAGAATTTGAAGTATCTTTAGCTTTACCATTTGTTACTAACTGACTCCAATTTGATTTTGTTGTTAATGCATTATATAACACGCCTCTTGTCTCCGCCCCATCGGTGTCAAATCCATAATCACCAGATTCATTAACTCCTTGGAACTCAACAGCAGATAAAGGTAAATAACCGTCTAGAATTATATATGCATAATCTCCATCTAAATTTAATAATCTCCAGCTATTTAAGTCAACTCCATTTAAAGTTGTTTTATAATTTACCACTTTTCCAATATCACTTGTCTCAGGTTGTGCTACTGGTGCTGTAACATTAACCACAACACTCATAGTTTCACCAGAACTATTTCCTGTTAATGTTATTGTTGAAGTACCTACAGCTAATGCAGTAACTTCACCTGTTGTAGAATTAACACTTGCCTTTGTTGAATCTGATGAACTAAATGTAACACTTTCTGTTCCTGTAACACTTAAAGTTGTTGTATCACCAACATTCATATTAATTGTACTTCCATTAGTAATTACATCATTACCATTTTTTAATGTTCCCATGCTTAATGGTTGATTCATCATTTCTGTTCCAACAACTGTAATTGCTAGTTTAGCTGTTTTTCCATTATCTATTGTATCCCATGTATCATAAGTAGTTGCACTTTCATTTACTGTACCTTCATATGGCCAATTCCATTTGATTTTTTCTACAAATTCTCCACTTGCATTTTCCTTTGTTAAAAATTCTGAAAATGTTATTGTTCTTGTATAACTGTCTGTTCCACCTGCTGAAACCTCTGCTAATGTTGATGCATCTGTTCCTTTTTGTCTTGAGAATGTTATATTTCTTGGACAATCTGTTATGCCAATTGTTACTGTATATAACATACTAACTTCTGTACCTTTTGTATTAATTACTACATCAAATTCGCCACTTGTTCCTGGTGCTATTTTTCCTTCTGCAATATTTTGATATGTTGTTGTTGCCAAATCTAATGTTTGTGTTGGCGATGTTACTGTTCTTTCTCCTGCTCTTAATGTTAAATCAAAATTCCATTTTGCAACATCTACTACTGCAGTTTCTTTTAAAGATGTTACATATTTGGCCCATGCAAATAAACCTAATGAGGTTGCTAAAAGAATTATTACTAATAATAAAACTATTAGTGTTTTTAGAGCTGAGCCATGCTGATTAGTTTGCTTTTTCTCTTTCATATTTCATTTCTCCTTTGTTATAAATTTTTAAATATTTGGCTATGAATATACAAATATCTACAATTTAATTTTAATAAAACAATAAATTTATGTCAATATATTTTTTTTAATTCTTATTAACAATTTTTCCCTATTTTGTTCTTTTTACATTGAAAGATTCCCATATTTATGCTATAATCAAGCTATTATAAAAAAGGAGATTCAAAAACAATGAATTCAAATTTAACAAAACTAGAATTTAACAAAATTCTACAATTATTAGAAAAATATTGTAAGACATATATTGGTAAAAATAAATGTTCTAATATTTTACCATCTAACAGTACAGAGGAAGTAAAAATTCTATTACAAGAAACTTCATGTGCTTATAATTTAATAATAAAATATGGAAACATACCTATCGATGAAATTGAGAATATTACTCCATATTTAAAAAATCTTGAAAGCTTTATTCCATTAGGACCAAAAGCTTTATTAGAAATTGCAAAGATTTTAAAAGTATCAAGTAATTTAAAAGAATACTATCATAATTCTGAAGAATATAAAACTTTAGATGACTCTAAAAGTTCAAAAAGCAGTATAGATTTTGAAAACAATCAAAACCATAACAGTAGTAAGGTTCTTGAAACACAACAAATTAGTAATAATATTTTACTACCAAAATTTGAAGCACTTTACTCAAACCCTGGAATATATCAAGAAATTACAAAAGCAATTTTAGATGAAAATAATATTTCTGATGATGCTTCTAAAACTCTTAATTCTTTAAGACGTAATCGTCGTAGATTAGAAAGTGGCATCAAAGAAAAATTAAATTCATTTATACATTCATCTGCATATTCTAAATATATAATGGAACCTATAATTACTATACGAAATGACAGATTTGTAATTCCTGTCAAAATTGAATATAAAGAAAATATAAATGGTTTAATACATGATATTTCTGCAAGTGGATCTACTGTATACATTGAGCCAACATCTGTATTTGATTTAAATAATCAAATTAATAATATTAAATTAGAAGAAGAAATTGAAATTGAAAAAATTCTAGAAAATTTATCTAAATTAATATTCCCTATTACAGAGAATATTAAAGATACTATTGAAATAATTGGAGATATAGATTTGATTTTTGCAAAAGCTTTATATTCTAAAGATATTGATGGAATTCAACCTATTATAAATGCAAAAAAATTTATAGATTTAAAGCAAGCTAGACACCCTTTAATTGACCAGAATTTAGTTGTTCCAATTGATATTAATTTAGGAAAAGATTTTAAATCATTAATTATTACAGGACCAAATACTGGAGGAAAAACTGTAACATTAAAAACAGTTGGATTGTTATGTTTGATGGCATGTTCTGGCCTTCACATTCCTGCAAAAGAAAATAGCAGTATTTATGTATTTGACAATGTTTTTGCAGATATTGGTGATGAGCAAAGCATTCAAGAATCTTTAAGTACATTTTCATCACACATGACAAATATAATTGATATTTTAGCAAAATCAACTAAAAATAGTCTTGTTTTAATTGATGAGTTAGGCTCTGGAACTGACCCTATACAAGGAGCTAATCTTGCAATTAGTATTTTAGAAAACCTTTATAACAAAGGTGTTTTAACACTTTCTACAACACATTATCCAGAATTAAAACACTATGCTCTAGCTACAAATGGTTTTGAAAATGCAAGTTCAGAGTTTGACATAGAAAATCTTCGCCCAACTTATAAGATTTTAATAGGTGTTCCTGGAAAAAGTAATGCATTTGCAATTAGTAAGAAATTAGGATTACCTTCTGAAATCTTAGAAAGAGCTGAAGGTTTATTAACTGAGGATAATATAAGTGTTGAAGAATTAATTAAAAACATTTATGATGATAAATTATTAATTGAAAAGGAAAAGGAAAAAATATTAAAAAATTCTAATCAAGTTGAGCTATTAAGAAAGCAATTAGAAAATAATGTTTCAGATGTTCAATCTAGAGAAAAAGAAATAATCGAAAAAGCTAAAATTGAAGCAAAAAACATTTTGCTTTCTGCTAAAGAAGATGCTAATGATATTATTAAAGAATTAAATGATTTATATGATAATACTGAGAAAAACTTAGTTGATAAAAATAGTTTAAAAAGAGCTAATCAATTGCGCGAGGATTTAAATTCTGATATTAAAAAACAATTAATTAATACTGATTCCTCTGATTCTGAAATCAAATCTGAAAATTCTTTAGACACTTCAGAAATACAAATTGGAATTGAAGTTTTGGTTCAACCATTTAATATGATTGGTACAGTTTTAACACATACAAATAGAAACAATGAAGTTATGGTTCAGTTTGGAAGCACAAAAACTTCTGTTAAAATTAGTAATTTGCAAAAGGTTGCTAAATCTAAAAAACAAAGTAATACCAATAATTCTTTTAGTAATAAATCAAACAAATATAACAAATCATCTGATTTAAAGGCTAAATTAATCTCTCCTGAAATTAATGTAATTGGGCAAAATGTTGAAGATGCAATATTTATTATAGACAAATATTTAGATGATTGCTATTTATCAAATTTACCATCTGCTAGAATTGTTCATGGCAAAGGTACAGGTAAACTTCGCGAAGGAATACATACTTTTCTTCGTAAACATCCACATGTGAAATCGTTTAGACTTGGTACTTTTGGTGAAGGTGAGATGGGCGTTACTATTGTTGAATTTAAATAATAACAACTAATATAAAAAAATAAATGGGACTAGCTATTACAGCTGGTCCCATTGGAGTTTAGATTACCTCAATTTCCATTTCTTTTGTCATTACTGCTATTGCTTCTGCTAAGACATCATCTACAGAATTGAATACAAGTACCATTTTCTTTGTTCCGTTTTCTGCAGAAATCTTTTCGATAATTGCTAAGTCTCTTGCTAAATCACTAATCATACCGATTGGCATCTGCATTTCCTTGAGTCTTTCATCTGTAACAATTGTCATCAGTTTGGCTGTGACCATATCAGTGTCAACCTGTACATCATTTGCAATAATGTCTTTTGAGGAAGCTATTAATGGATTACAGAAATAAAGTTTTGTAACTTCTAATTCTTCTATTCTGCTCTTAAGATTTGACATCTCTTCAAGCACCATTTTCTTCATATCGATGCTCTCAGAAATTGAATTTTCTGTTTCGTGAAGCAGTAAAACATTTTCTTCTGCCTTTTTCTTTTCGCTTTCAAGTTCGTCCTGTATCTGCTTTACTCTTTCAGTGCAGTCATTGATATTACTGAGAATTTTTTCGCAAAGCTCTGTTTTTTTAGCAATGTCCTCGATAATCTCTAAAATCAGATTTTCATCTTTAGCAAGTTTTACCTTCAGACTATCTAATTCAGAAACTCCAGGAAGTTCAACGCATTCAGAAACTTCAGAGACTTCAGAAACTTCAGAGACTTTAACATCTTCAATAACCTTAGGAACTTCAGTAACTTTTGTAACCTCAGTAGTTTCAGGCTGTTCAGTAACTATTGAACATACTTCTTCAGCTCTGTTTTCCATGCTCATTTCAGATTTTGCTTTTGCTAAAGCTTCTTCAACTGTATTAGACACGATATTGTTGCTCATCATATCAACCTTATCAGTTTTAGAAGTATTCTCTGTGATATTAGAAATTGCAACAGAAGATTTATCAGCAATTACATTAATATCAATTGGATTGTTTTTGACAATTTTGCCTGTCTTTTTAGCCTTCATAGCTCTTTTCTCCTCTTTTCTTTTAGCCTTTTCCTCTTTTTTCTTCATTTTATTAATGATACCTACAGCTTCATCTCTACTAATAGAGTATATTCTTTGTAGGTTATTTGCGAAATCATCCTCATCATCAAAGCCGAACTTATCTATGAAGAAATCGACGTTATTCTTGGGATACTTTTTCAAGTTTTCAAATGTAAGGCGATCAAATTTTGCTGCATTCATTTTGCTTCCTCCTTGAAATTAGCAATGGTTTCTGTGTGTGTTGAAGCAATCTGTGAGAGAACTCCCAACAGATATTCTGAATAATTCTCCACAGTTTCGAAGCATTCGCTAAGAAGTTTTAACTCATTATCAATTGCATTCTGAGTTTGGCTTGAATCTGTGAACGAAGCTTCAGTACTTTGGTTTACTGCCTCTGCGTTTGAGTTTTTTTCAACTTTAGGAACTGTGCTGGTTGATTTGTCTGATTTAGGAACTGCGCTAGTTGATTTGTCTGATTGTGTTTCACTAGTTGAAATTTTACTTCTAGTAATTTTTACACCTTGTTGTCTTGACTTGTATTCTCTTATGTAATACAGTCTGTCTGGCTTGTCAAATGTTGGTTTTCCGTTAATTTCTGCATATGCTTGAAGCTCTATATAAATTGTTTCTATGCTGACCTTCATTTCCTCTGCAGCTTCCTTAACAGAATATCCTTTTTGATGCAGTGTCTGAAATTTCTCTGCACGTTTCTTGACTGCTGGTGTTATTTTTACTTCCTTCATAAAAATGTCCTTTCACATTATCAAAATGGGTTTATGGCGAATGAAAAAATTAAGGTAATTATCAACCTCCTTATAAAAATTTATACTTAATTATACCATTTTTACTATTTTATGTCAACGTTTCAACCTCTAATATCTACCATAAAATAGGAATGGTGCTAGATAGCCCCATCCCCATTAATTAACATTTTATAAACTTAAAGCTTTTGCCCCATCAACAAAATAAACCTTATACCAAACTAAGAAAATATAAATATTATATAATTTTCTACCATGGTTTTCTACACCTGCATAATGGTCATCAAGCATTTTATTAATTTTATCTTTATCAAAAAATTCTCCAACCCAATCTTGCATAAATAAATCTTTTACTTTATTAAAATATTTTTCTTCTTTAATCCACATAAAAAATGGAACTGGGAAACCTAACTTTCTTCTCTTAGCCCATTCTTCAGGAATTACTTCTTTAGCAACATCTCTGAAAACCTTTTTAGTTTCTCCATCTTTAATCAAATATTTACTTGGAATTTTTTTTGCAACATTCCAAACTTCTTTATCTAGGAAAGGAACACGAAGCTCAACAGAATTTGCCATACTCATTTTATCAGCTTTTAAAAGCATATCTTTTGCAAGCCAAAAATGCATATTAATATACATCATTTGAGTAATTTCATCCATACCTTTTACATCTTCATAATATGGTTTAATTATTTCAGCAAACTTAATTCCATTACCTTTTAATTCATCACATAAAATATCTTCTGTTTCATTATCATCCATAATAAATGCATTTCCAATAAATCTTTCAGATAATGGTCTATCATATTGGCAAATAATTCTTTTACCTTTAAATTTCTTTTTATCTCTAACCTTATTTGCTAAACATTTTCTAAATGCTAATGGTAATTTGCAATATGCTTTAATCCATTTGCTTACATTTAGTTCATTATAACCACCATACATTTCATCTGCACCTTCACCAGAAAGAACTACTTTTACTTTTTCCCTTGCTAATTTTGATAAGAAAAATAGTGGTACTGTTGATAAGTTGGCATGTGGCTCATCTGTATGATATTGAACAACAGGTAGAGCGTTAAAGAAGTCATCTCCTGTTAATACTCTATTATAGTTATTTGTGTTAAATATTTTTGATAAATCTTTTGCAAAAACAGACTCATCAAAACCTGTTTTATCAAATCCAACTGTAAATGTTTTATCAGGTTTTGCCATACTTACAATATATGATGAATCAACACCACCTGATAAATATGAACCAACTTCAACATCACTTATTTGGTGACATTTTACTGAATCTTCAAGTGATTCTTTTACTTGTTTTTTATAACTTTCATATGTATCATTTTGTTTCATATATTCAGCTTTGAAATATTGTTTTATTTCAATTTTTCCATCTTTTAATTTAAAATAATTTCCTGGTTTTAATCTATATGTATTTTTAAAGAATGTTTCATCTAATACAGAATATTGGAAAGTTAAAAATGGTTTTAATGCTTTTTTATTAACTTCTTTTACAAAATTTGGATGATCTAAAAAGCTTTTAATTTCAGATCCAAAAATAAAAGTTTTACCATCATCATAATAATAAAAAGGTTTAATTCCAAAATAATCTCTAACACCTATTAATTCTTTGTTTTTTATATCATAAATTACAAATCCAAACATTCCTCTTAATTTATTAAATAATTCTTCTTTATATTCTTCATAACCATGAACTAAAACTTCTGTATCCGAATTAGTTTTAAAAGTATGTCCCTTTGCCTCTAGGTCTTTCTTAATATCTTGATAATTATAAATTTCACCATTAAATACAACAACAACACTTCCATCTTCATTAAACATTGGTTGCTGTCCACTACTTAAATCTATGATTGATAATCTTCTATGTCCTAAAGCAACATCATCATCTACATAATATCCTTCTTCATCAGGACCTCTGTGTATGATTCTGTCTGCCATTACTTTTATACTTTTACGTTTTTCATCTTGGTTTAATTTGTCCATAAAACCTACAAATCCACACATTATTTCCACTCCTTTACATATTTATGCACAATTGGGGACGCGTCCCTGCTGTGCAAAATGCACAGTCGGGACGCGTCCCCAATTGTGCAAATTATTCCTCAAAAAATTGCTTATACCAAATCAAGAACACATAAATTGTCCAAATTTTTCTGCTATTATCTTTTTTCAATTGTATATGTTCATCTAATAATTTTACTATTTCTTCAGTAACAAAATATTTTTTAGCTGTTTCTGATTCAAATTCCTTTTTAACAATATTGTAATATTTTTCTTGTTTTAACCATTCTCTTGTTGGAACAGGGAATCCTAATTTTTTTCTTGAAGCAACTTTTTCTGGCATATTTTTAAGTGCCGCTTTTCTCATTGCAACCTTAGTTTGTCCATCTTTTGTTACTTTAAATTTAGCTGGAATTGTTCTTGCCAAATTCCACACTTCTTTATCTAAGAATGGAACTCTTAATTCCAATGAATTTGCCATACTCATTCTGTCAGCTTTTAATAAGATGTCACCTATCATCCAGAAGTTGATGTCAATATATTGCATTCTTGTAACATCATCCATTCCTTTTGTATCCTCATAAAATGGTCTTGTTAATTCCTCTGGCTTTTTCATTCCTTCAGTATTTTTTAAGATTTTACGTTTTTCTTTGTCAGAGAATAAATTAGCATTTCCAATAAATCTTTCTTCTAAAGTTTTACTTGCTCTATTTGCATAGCTTTTTCCTGGAAATTCTACTGGAATTGCATTTAAAATTCCTGCTATACCTTTCCACATAAATCTTGGTAAAAACTTGCTATAACGTAAGCTAAATGGTTCATGATAAATTCTATATCCTCCAAATAACTCATCAGCACCCTCACCTGATAACACAACTTTTACATGTTCACTTGCAATTTTGCATACATAATATAATGCAACACAAGAAGGATCTGCATGTGGTTGATCCATGTAATATTGGACTTTTGGAACAATCTCCCAAAATTCGTCATCTTCAATTCTTTTAAAATAATGGTCTTGTCCAATTTCCTCTGCCAATTCTTTTGCATAATCAATTTCATTATATTTATTATAATTAAATCCAACTGTAAAGCTTTTTTGTCCTTTAAATTGTGTTGCAACATAACTTGAATCAACACCACTTGATAAGAAACATCCAACTTCAACATCACTTATTTTATGAGCTTCAACTGAATCTTTGAAAACCTTATCAATCTCTTCAACTAATCTATCTTCCTCCCAAGAATCATTAACCATAAATTCTGGTTTCCAATATCTTGTAATTTCTAATTTTCCAGATTTAAATTTTAAATAATGACCTGGTTGCAAGCAATAAATATCCTTAAAAAATGTGTCATTTGGAACACCATATTGGAATGATAAATAATTTTGCAAAGCAGATTCATTAAGCTCTTTTTTTACATTTGGATGTGTTAAAATACACTTAATTTCTGAACCAAAAATTAAATCATTTCCCACCTGTGTGTAATACATAGGTTTAATTCCAAAGAAATCTCTAGCAATAAATAATTCCTTAGAAACCAAATCCCAAATTGCAATTCCAAACATACCTCTAAATTTATTTAAAACCTCTGGTCCATATTCCTCATAACCATGTAAAATAACCTCTGTATCTGTCTTAGTTTTAAATACATGTCCCTTTTTTATTAAATCCTCACGAATCCCTTTATAATTATAAATCTCTCCATTAAAAACAATTACTTTAGTACCATCTTCATTATAAATAGGTTGAGCACCATCAGCTAAATCAATAATTGATAATCTTCTAAAACCTAAAGCTATATCATCATCTACATGACTACCTTTACTATCAGGTCCTCTATAAATTATCTTTTCCATCATATTTTCTATAACTTGTTCTTTATTTTCAACTTTACCAGTGAATCCACAAAAACCACACATATTTGCACCTCTCCTTTGGTATATATACTTTTCTTATTTTATCCATTTTTACACGTCTTATTTAATCATTAAAATGGATTTTTTTCAAGGCTTTTAAGCAAGTTTTTGAAAATGCACAGTTAGGGACGCGTCCCAGTTGTGCAAAATGCACAGTTGGGACGCGTCCCCAACTGTGCACTAAATCAAACTATTATAATAAGAATTATACAACTTGCTATAATATCCGCCAGACTTAACTAACTCCTCGTGATTTCCTTCCTCAACAATTTCTCCATTACTCAACACAATAATCTTATCCACATTAACAATAGTAGCTAATCTGTGTGCAATAAAAATTGAAGTTTTTTCAGAAGACAACTTGTCAACAGACTCTTGAATTAATTGTTCTGTTGTTGTATCAATATTGGCTGTTGCTTCATCTAAAATAAATACTGATGGTTGTAATGCAAATATTCGTGCGAATGCTAATAATTGTTTTTCTCCTGCAGAGAATGAATTTCCTCTTTCTCTTGCTATTTCATCTAATCCATTTTCTTGATTTTCTACAAACTCTGTAGCTGATGCTAATTCTATTGCTTCTTCAATTTTTTCATCAGATATATCATTAAACAATTTTATATTATCTTTTATAGATTTTGCATAAATAAAAGGATCTTGTAAAATTGTTCCAATGTTTCTTCTTAAGTCTGCAAGATTAATATCGTAAATATTAATTCCATCTATTAAAATCTCACCCTTTTGAATTGTATAAAATCTATTTATAAGATTTGTAATTGTTGTTTTTCCAGAACCTGTTTTTCCAACTAATGCAACACTTTGACCTGGTTCTATTGTAAAACTAACATTTTTCAAAATCCAATTTTCTTCTTCATATGCAAACCATACGTTTCTAAATTCAATTTTTCCTTTTATTTTATCAATTCTCTTTCCTGAATCAAAGTCTTCAACATATTCTTCCTTATCTAATATTTCATAAATTTTATCAATTGAAGTAACCGCTTCTTCTACAACCTCAACATTTTCTATCAATCTATTAATAGGATCAAACAAGCTTTTCAAATATGTTATAAACATATAAATCACGCCAACCTCTAATGAAGCACCAATCCATTTATTTACAACTGACCATATGACAATTGCAATTCCTAGGTTTTCAATTAAAGTCATAATTGCTGGTAACAAGCCTTGGAACAATCCGATTGGCTTGATTGTTTTTCTAAATTCATCTGTTATATTTTCACATTCTGTTTGCTTTTCCTTTTGCCTATTAAAGATTTTTATTACTTTTAAACCATATATAGATTCAGAGAAAAATATATTCAGTTTAGTTCGTACAGTTTTAACAGCAGAATATGTTTTATTTAATAATTTAGTAAGAATCAAAGAAGATACTATAATTAATGGGATAATTATCATACTTATCATTGCTAATTTACAGCTAATGTAAATCATCACTCCAACTAAACCAATTATAATAAAGATATCCTTGATGGATGTTGTAATTACATCACAAAATAATGCATATATATCCTCAATATCACTAATTATCCTAACAAATAATGTTCCTGATGGCATTTTGTCATGGAATTTTATATTTGCTTTTTCCATATATGTATACATCTTATTTCTTAAATCGAAAACGACACTTTCTCCAATGATATTTGTTCTTGTGCTATTAAAATACTCTAAAAAGTTTTCAAACAAAACTAATCCAATATATATGTATGCAATAATATTTACAGATAAAAACTCATTTTGACTAATTCCATTTTTTAAAAAATCATCAATAAGAAGTCTTACTAAATATGGCTTAACTAAAGCCATAATATCGATAATAACTGCTAAAATAATTACAAAAATAACTGTTTTTCTATATGGTTTTACCATTTTTTTAATTCTATCAAAGGTTTTATTTTTCATATTAAACCTCCCTTCTATATCTAATTTAAAATATCAACTTTGCTTTTTTCAGCCTGATTTTTATAAAACTCATAATATTTCTTCTTTAATCCTAATAAATCACGATGAATACCTCTCTCAACTATTTCACCATTTTCAAGAACAATAATTTCATCACAATGTTTTATATCTGAAATTCTATTAGAAACAATTATACAAGTCTTGTTTTCTGTAAGATTTCTAATATTATTTAGTAAAACCTCTTCTGTTCTATTATCCAAAGCAGAAAAAGTATCATCAAAAATAACAATATTACTTTTATTTAAAAAAGCTCTTGAAATAACAACTCTTTGCTTTTGTCCACCAGATAAATCAATACCCTTCTCACCGATAATTGTATTAATTCCATCTGACATTTTAGATATTTCATCATATATCATCGAAGACTTTGTACTTCTTAAAATATCATCCTCATCATAAATATCTCTAAATAAATTTATATTTTCCTTTAATGTAGATGAAAACAAGAAATTATCTTGAGTTATGTAACAAATATTATGTCTTATTGTATCTGTTTTTATATTGTTAATATCTTTTCCATCAATATAAATTTTACCATCAGGAAGTTTATATAACTTTAATAACAAATTCATTAACGTAGTTTTCCCACTACCTATAACCCCAATTATTCCAAGTGATTTTCCTTTTGGTATATCAATATTTATATTTTTTAAAACTGGTTCGCTATTTTCTGAATATCTATATGTAAGATTATTTATTATTATATCTCCATTTAATACTTCTTCTTTATAATCATATATTTGAATTTTTTCCTCATCCATTTTCATGAAATCATCTAATCTTTTATATGCAACCTGAAATCTTTTAAAGTGCTTAACCATCCAAGGAATCCATCTTATTGGTTGTTGTAATATTAACATATACCCATTAAAAGCAACAAAATCTCCAACAGAAATTTCTCCATTTAAAACCATTTTACTTCCAAATAAAATTGACAATCCTAACCCTAGTCCTATTCCTAAATTCATATAAATACTAAGTATTGTCTCACTTTTTATAACATCAAAATCAGTATTTTTCAAACTAGTATTTTTATTTAGAAATTCATTATATTGCTTTTCTTCTCCAACATATGCCTTAGTAGTTCGTATACTATCAGTACTCTCCTGAACAAACTCTGAAAGCTCTGTGAACTTCTTTCTTGCCAAATTATATGACTTTTCTATTTTTTTAATCATCATAAAAATTAGAATAATACTAATTATAATTGGGCAAATTGAAATTGCTGTTAATTTATAATTTGTTGACTGTATCATAGCTATTGCAACAATTGCAAAATTTAAAATGAATCTTACAATTAAAGTAATAACATTTGAAACAAATTTTCTTATTTCAGCAATATCTTTAACAAAATAAGACATTACATCTCCATTTTTTAAGCTGTCTAATTTTGAAACATCTGTCTTTAATAATTTTTCAAAAACAGTATCTCTCATTTTTTTAACTATATTCCTAGAAATTTTTGCATCAATCATTTTCCATGCAACTCTAGATATTAGTAATAACATACACATTCCTAATAAAAAATAAGATGTTTGCAATATTTGTAATTTGTTTTCCTCAATACCATAAAGTAAATCAATTATTTGACCTAACATTTTAGATGGAACAGTTAATAGATAGATGTTAATTGATATTAAAATCAATTCTGCGATTATTAAAATTGCATGTTTTTTTAGTAATTCTTTAAGTATTTTTTTCAAAAAATTCCCCTCCTTTTATTAATTAATTTGTTTTAGCCTCATCCTTTCTTTTTTATTTTGTTTTAGGTTAAATTTTTAATTAATTTGATAACCTACCTCCTATCATTTTTTACTTCGATATAATTTTGTTATTAAACATTTTCAATATATTTATAAAATTGGGTTTTATTTTATAGATAAAAAGACAAAAATACCCAATATGTAAGCACATATTCGGTAATTATATGATTAAAGTTGTTAGTGATTTTTAGCACGACTCTTAATAGCATTTATGTTAATGTTTAATACACAAAATCATATAAATTCTATCAATAGAGTTTGGCTTCTGTGTTCGGAATGAGAACAGGTATCTCTCTACAGTGTTTTTGTATTATATCAAATTTTGTCGCATTATGTCAATATTTTATAATGAATTTTTGTTGACTTTTTTCATGTTTTATGTTATCATAGTCAGTACGTTAAAATTTCATACATATAAGAAAGGACAGATATCAATGAGTAGAATGAATCTAGACGCTTTAAAGGCAGTTGACGTAAACGGAGTTCCTATTTATCAGGTTCCAATATTGGAGCAGTATATTCCAAAACTTATGAAAAATATACCTGCAGAATATTCGGAAATAGTTACAAAGCCGTATAAAAGCTCGAGAACAAATTACTATTATATTGATGTATTATGCATTGACGCAGAAACCAGCAAAAGCTGTGTTGAAAGAATTATAAATTTCTGTGGAGATACAAGAATAATACCAGTGAATCAGTTTTAACTTTCTTAATTTTTAATGCAGAAGGAAATTCCTTCTGCATTTTTCATTTATACAAAAAAGAACACTTAAAAAGTGTTCTTTTATTTATTATTCAGCTACTTCGTCATTATCAACAGCTGCTGCTGTTTCTTCTGGTTCTGGAGCATTTTCATATGCTTCAAATATAGCCTTTTCTATTTTTTCTCTTGTCTCTGGATTGATTGGGTGAGCTATATCTTTATGTTCACCATTTAATCTTTTTTTGCTAGGCATAGCAATAAATAATCCTTTTTGACTTTCGATAACTTTGATTTCATGAACTACAAATTCATTATCAAATGTAACTGAAGCAACTGCTTTCATTCTGCTTCCTGAATTTACTTTCTTTAAACGCACATCTGTAATTTGCATTCTAGAGCACCGCCTTCCAATGTTTTTATGTTTTTTCATATGTATAGTATTATATTACACATACTAATATATTATTCATCAAAAATAATTTTTTTCCTTCTTTTTTTACAAAATTTCTAAAATTTATCTCAAAAAATGGAGACTTATTGCTTTCTCTCGGTCACAGATTTTGAAACATTTTAAGACCGTCCCGGAATGTTTCAAAAATGAGACTAAAAAGACCGTCCCCAATTGTCTCACTTTTTTGAATAAAAGTATTGAAAAATGTGCATTATTTATATATAATGTAACAAGATATATTTTATGAGAATATATTTACCATAAAAGGAGAGTGTTTAACTTGGCTAATTTAGAAGAATTAGAAAAATATAAAAAAATACATATGATTGGTATTGGTGGAGTAAGCATGAGCGGTATTGCTGAAATTCTTAAAAATTGGGGATTTTATGTTACTGGTTCAGATACAGCACAATCAGAATACACAGATGACTTAATTTCACATGGAATACCTGTAAAAATAGGGCATGATATTGAAAGTGTAGCAAAAGCAGATTTAGTAGTATATACAGCCGCAATAAGTCAAGAAGATCCAGAACTTGTTCAAGCAAGAAAACTATATATTCCAACAATTGAAAGAGGAGATTTTTTAGGCTTACTTACAAAAGTTTTTAATGATACTATTTGCGTATCTGGTACACATGGAAAAACTACTACAACATCAATGATTGCAAGTTGTTTTCTTGAAGGAAAGCTTGACCCTACTATTCAAGTTGGAGCATTTTTTAACCAAATAAATGCAAATTATAGAGTTGGAAATAGTGAATATTTTATAATAGAAGCTTGCGAATATGTTGAAAGCTTTTTAAAATTCTACCCTAAAACAGAAATTATTTTAAATATAGATAATGACCATTTAGATTATTTTAAAGATATGGACCACATTGTTATGGCATTTAAAAAATATGTAAAACTATTACCTTCAAATGGTTTATTAGTTATAAATAGTGATGACCCTAATTGTTCAGCATTATCAAAATGTACTGAAGCTAAAACAATAACATTTGCATTAAATAATCAAAATGCAAACTTTATTGCTAGAAATATTACTTTTAATAAAAATGGTTTCCCTACTTTTGATGTATATTACAATAACACATTTTATAAAACAATTAGCTTATCAGTTACAGGAATGCATAATGTTTTAAATGCATTAGCATGTATTAGTGTTTGTCATATTTATGGATTAAATAAAGAACAGATAAAAAATGGTTTATTAAAATTCACAGGAGCTCATAGAAGATTAGAATATGTTGGTGAATTTGGAAATCATGTAACAGTTTTTGATGATTATGGTCATCATCCAACAGAAATTAAAGCAACTGCTTCTGCAATGAAAAATAAATCTTATAATAAATCATGGGTTATTTTCCAACCACACACATATAGTAGAACAAAAAATTTACTAGCAGATTTTGCAAAAGCTTTAACTTTATTTGATAACATTATTATAACAGATATTTATGCAGCTCGTGAAAAAAATACATTTAATATTAGTTCAAAAGATTTAGTAAATGAAATACAAAAGCTTGGAAGAAAAGCGTATTATATGCCTGATTTCAATGAAATAGCAAGCTTTGTAAAATCACATGCGCTTAATAATGATTTAGTTATTACACTAGGTGCTGGTACAGTTACAAATATTAAAGATTTATTAGTTGAAAAAATAGATGAATAAAGTATTTACAAATTTAGTTTTAAAGTATATACTTTATATGGTTGAATTTTTCATATTCTCAATTAATTTATATTTAATAGAAAAGAAAAGAAAAAAATAAAAATCGAAAATGAATTTTCGATTTTTATTTTTTTGCTACAAACAATTCTAACTTATATCATCTACAGCCAATTTTGGATATTCAAATTCATAACCATTTTTAGTAACTTGACCACTTGTTATATGGTCTTTATTCATAGTGCTACTTCCCTTCAAGAAATATTTATATTTAATATTTTCATCAACTTTTCCATTTCCAATTATAATTGGGTCATCCCAAGTTGTATCAATTGCATACCAATCATTTTTTAAATACACATAATTCCATGCATGTCTTTCTTTTTTTCCATCATCATCAGTTGCAATTCCTGAAACTAAAACACATGGTATTTCAAGCTCATCTAATAAATATTTAAATGTTCTTGCATAACCTTCGCACACAACACTTTTATTTACTAAACAACCATAAATGTTTGATGTATTTTTACTATTGTTTGTGTCATATTTTACATTATCAACAAGCCAATCATGAACATATTTTATTTTTTCATAATTGTTTCCTGAAGCACCTCTTAATATCTCCTTTTTAGCTTTTTCTACTTGAGCTACAGCACTTTCAACTTGTTGTTTATTTTTAAATTCATCTATAAAATAATTATCATTATCCCCTTTTCCAATAAAAAATTCATAATCAACATTTGAACCTTTTGTTGTAATTTTTGATACAATACAAACTTTACTACTATCTAAATAAAAATACTCTGATTTATCAGTTATAAACGCATCCCAAGCATTTTGAAATTCTTTAGCAATATACTCTTTTCCATTTTCATGCGATTTTGCATCATCATTTAAGCTTGGTGGTAATGGAATATTATCCTCCCCATTTTTTAAATTTTCAATATTTTTTTCAATAGTTAAATAAATCTTTTTTCCTGTTTCGCTTAATTGTTGGTAATAATAATATTTTTGTGCTTCTGTCAATTTTTCCTCATCAGGAAATTCTATATTATCTTTTACAACTGGTTTTCCATATATTGATTCTTTTACTGAATTAACTGTATTTTGTGCAACTTCTGTTACTGTGTTTAATGCTTGCTTAAATCTTTCCGGATTCATACTATTTAATACTACGAAAGTCATTATTAATGCAAATAATATTATAATTAGTGTAATCAAAAAAGATACTAATCCGTTATTATTCTTTTTACTCATTTCATCATCTCCATGTTTCATTATCTACATTTATATTCTAACATTTTTTTGGAGATGTGTCTATATTTTTGGCTTATTTAACTTCCCTCATTTGCTTAATCATCATATCAGCAAAAACTGCATACCCCTGAGTTGGATCATTTACAAGCACATGTGTCACTGCTCCGCACGAATCTTCCATTTTGAATTATTGGCGAGCCACTCATTCCTTGAATAATTCCGTCCGGTTTTTTCTAATAAATTTTTATCAGTTACTTTTATAAGCATACTTTTATTATCATAATTATTACTTATAAAAATCTTCTCAATTTCAATTTCATATTTTTCTTTTTTTCCATTTTCTAATTCACAAATTATATATGCTTTTCCTTCTTTAATTTCACTTCTTAAAGCAACCTCCATTTCTTCTGAATTTGAAAAATCTAGATTTGCTTTATTTGTAACATTTCCACAAATACCAAAATTTCCGTTTTTATATATTTCTCCTAATTTTAAACCTGATTCTATTGATCCTCTAATTTCTCCGGGTCTTCCTTTTTCTCCTTTTTTTATTGCAACAATTGAGCTAGTTGTTAATTCTCCATTTGATATTTCAACAATATCCCCTGTATCTATATCAGTTATTCCATGCCCTAAAGCTGCAAACATTCCTGTTGATGGTTCATAAAATGTTGCAGTTCCAACACCTGCTGCTGCATCTCGTACCCATAATCCTAATTTATACTCATTAGCAGATGTTTTTACTGGTTTCATAACAGTTTTTACTTCATTTTCATCTCTTATATAAACAACCTCAATTTCATTACCTTTAGAACCATTAATAGTTCTTACAAGTTCATCTGTGTTTTCTATTCCATAATTATTTACTTTAATAATTCTATCTCCTTCTTCAATTCCAGAGTTTTCATAGGGTTTATAGCTAATATTATCTTCACCTTTTATTTCAGACATTCCAACTACTAATACCCCATCCGTATACAACTTCATTCCCACCGAATTTCCAAGTGGTACAACCGTTGTTCTTGGCAAAACATTTACATCTATTTCTTTTACTGGAATAGTACCAAATAAATCTAAGCTTAAATTTACAGTTCCTATATTATTTGAAACACTTTCAGATAAATTATTAGCTGTTTGCATTACATCATAAGAACCGCCAAATCTTCCGTTTTTTGAGTTGATTTTTAACCCATAAATTGTTTTAATATTAAGCTCTTCTCCCTGAAAAACTATGATACTATCAGGCATTAAAGTAATATTACATACATAAATATAAATTACTAAAAAAAATAAAATTAATAAAATTGGTTTAATCTTTTTTAACATATAATCACCTAAAAATAGATTTCCCAATTTTATTAATTTTAAACAAGCATAGAACTATAGATTAGCGTTTTTTCAAAAAATTTAATTGCACATCATATTATTCCTTATGCAAAAATATTGTTTTTCTATCTCCTCATCATATATCTTCTTCGAAAGCACTGATTTTGCATACTTCTATTACATCCACATCCAGAATTGTTTGAACCATTATTACTATTATCATCATCATCATTATCATCACTAACACTACTATTTCCACAAATTCCCTCACCAGCAATTGCATTTCTTCTAAAACAAGGATTATCACTATTATTTATTAAACAACAAATAAACCTTGTAATTATAGCAGATATCAATGCTAATAAAGTATACAAAATTGCAAAAACTAAAAAACTTTCATCAAATGCTGAAAAAGTGACAATCAAAAAAATTGCAAAAAAAGTAGCAGACACTAAAAAAGGTGACCTAAGTATTTTTTGTAAAACTACAGATAAAATTATTGTGGCAACAGGAATGGCAAAAAATATCAACAAATTATTCATACACATTCTCCTATTCATTTTTTTTATATATAGTATGCTTTAATTGTTTAGATGGTTCCAATATTAAATAATTGGGACGGTTCTAAAAATTAGAATTTCCAAGTCCAATTGTCAAATTTTATCGAAAGATATCGATGAGGTCAATATAATTAAATTCCGCAGACTTGCTGGCTTGGATTTAACAAAAAATAAAAGGAACAATAAACAAGAGTAAGACTTTTGTTTAGTTTGTTCCTTTTATTAATTTTGTTAAACCTCGCCAAACTGCGCGTCTGTGCTTCATTTAAATTATATTGCACCCCATCGGCATCTTTCGACAAAATTCGACAATTGGACTTGGAAATTCTAATTTTTAGAACCATCCCAATTATTTAATATTCCACTTTTAATAAATATAATCCTTGTGGTGGCAACGTTTTTCCACCCCTTTGCCTATCACCTGATAAAATAATATCTGGTATCTCCTCAGCCTTTATTTTTCCTAAGCCAACATCAACAAGTGTTCCTGAAATAATTCTAACCATATTATACAAAAAACCACTTCCTGTTAATTCTATATAAATTCTGTCATTATCACTATAAATATCAGTTTTAAAAATCTTTCTAACACTATTTTTACTGCTTGTTCCACTTGCTTTAAAGCCTTTGAAATCATGTTCTCCCTCAAAGTATTTAATAGCTTTTCTCATTTCATCTATATCAAGTTTTTGAGGAATATGGCATTCTTGATTTCTATAAATTGCGCTTCCATATTCTGAATTATTGATTACATATCTATATGTTTTTTGCTTACAATTGTATCTGCTATGAAATCTTTCTGGCATTTCTTCTGCGCTTTTAATTATAATTGATTTTTTAACTTTAGTATTAATAGCAACAGGAATTTTTTCAACTGGGATATTGCAATTTGTTTTAAAATTCGCTACTTGACCTAATGCATGAACACCTGCATCAGTTCTGCCAGAAGCATTTAATTCAATATTATCCTCTTTAGTAATCTCTGCAATTGCCCTTTCAATTTCCCCTTGAATATTTAGCTTGTTTGGTTGTTTTTGCCAGCCATTAAAATCTTTCCCATCATATTCAATTACTAATTTTATATTTCTCATATTTTTCCCTTATTTTTTCCTTTCACATTAAAATCCTAAAGAAATCTAATTAAGAACGTTCTGTGCTTTATTACTTAATTAAATCTTCTTTAGGATATAACTCTAAACTTTAATTTTTTTCTGTATTTGTTTGTATATTATTAATTTTTTTCTTTATTTTATCAAATCCATTATCTTGGCCATTTATATTTTCTAATAATAGTTTTCTTAAATTATCTTCATCTATATCAATTATCAATTTACCTTCTTTGGCAACAGAGATTTTTCCCGATTCTTCAGATACAATTATTACAATACTATCTGTTTCTTTTGACATTCCCAAACCTGCTCTATGTCTTGTTCCTAAAGATTTTGATATATCTTGATCACCAGCCAAAGGTAAAATACATGCTGCAGCTTTAATCTTGTTTTCGCTTATTATAACAGCACCATCATGTAATGGAGTATTTGGAACAAATATATTAACTAATATTTGTGGAGAAACATCTGAATTAATCATTACTCCTGTATCAATTATATCTTGAACCTTGATATCTCTTTCTAAAACAATTAATGCTCCAGTTTTAGTTTTTGCAAGCTCATTAACTGCAATTAGAATTTTGTAAATATCTTCCTTTGTCTTTGTTTGCAAATCCTTCTCAATTCCAAAAAATCTAGTTAATTTATTAGTTCCCAATTGTTCTAATGCCCTTCTTAACTCTGGTTGGAATATTACAATTAATGCAATAACACCATAAGATAAGAAAGATGTTAATATAAAATTCAAAATTCTTAAATGTAAAATTGAGCTAAGTGCAGTTATAACAATATATAAAACAATACCTTTAATCAACTGCCATACCCTTGTTTTTTTAGATGCTTTAATAAATTTATAAATTAGAAAAACAACAATTGCTATATCAATTATAAGTGGTACTAATTTTATTGGGTATTGATATAATTCTTGAACATATTCTACAATATTTTTTTGAAAATATGTATTAATATTAGCCATAAAATTTTCTATCATATTTTACTCCTATAAAATAATATTTATTTTTGTACTAAACAAAAAATCAATGTAAAACACATAGACGCTACCATTAATCCAGCCAAAATACCAGCCATTATTTTAACAAAAATATTTCTCTTTCCATTTGACATATCAATGTCCTCCTTTGTTCATAATCTACATAAATATGTTAACACAATATCTGATTTTTTTCAATAATTTTCGCAACATTTATTTTTTTAGCTACATAATTCTATGGCTTTGGCGGCTTCCCTTAAATTAAAAATTAGCGTCTTAGTTTAGCCTCACACTTGCTCTCAACCATCTCAATAACCTTATCAAAAACAACTGAAACTTCTTCTTCTGTCAAAGTTTTCTTAGCATCCATAAATGTCAAACTATATGCAATAGATTTTTCATCTTCTCCAACATTTTCACCTGTATACACATCAAAAACTTCAATATTAGTAAGCAAACTACCAGCAGCTTTTTTTATTACAGTTTCAATATCTTTAGACTCAATATTTTTATTCATAACAAATGCCAAATCTTTTTTTATTGAAGGGAATTTTGAAATTTCTTTAAACTTCATTTTTCCAGTTCTCTTAGCTAATAATTTATCTAAATTAATTTCCATAACATAAACATCATCTTTTGTTACTTGTGGATGTAATTTTGCAACAACACCTACAACATCATTATTAACAGAAATATCAGCACATTGTCCTGGGTGGAACTCTGATACTGGATTAATCATATGAACAAAACTATATCTATTTCCATATCCTAAGAAATCTAAAACTTCTTCAGCAATTCCTTTAATTATATAAAAATCAACATTTTGTCTATTTCCTAAACCTAAGTAAAATTCACCAGACATTAAAACACATAATTTTTTATTTTCTCCATATTCCTCGCCTTTTTTGAAAAATCCTTTTCCAATTTCAAAAATAGAAACATCTTTTATATTACGAGCTTTATTATATTCATAAGTTTTTAATAATGATGGAATTAAGCTATATCTTAATGTATTTCTTTCTTCTGTAAGTGGATCTAATAATTTTAAATTTGCAAAAGTATCACTTGTAAATTTATCTGCTTCATCTTCTCCAACAAGCACATATGTTAATGTTTCATTTAATCCTAAAGAAGACATTTTATTTCTTATTTCCCTTGTAGTTTTATCATAAGAACCTGCTTTTATTGGAAGTGATGGTAAAGTACCTTTTATATTATCAACACCATAAATTCTTCCAACTTCTTCAATTAAATCTTCTTTTATATTAACATCTAATCTTCTTCTTGGTACTAAAACTCTGATATTTCCATCTTCAGCATATCCTGTGAATTTAAGTCTTTTAAATACATCAATAACATCATCTTCAGAAAGTTTTGTACCTAAAACATCATTAATATTATCAACTGTTACAAAAATTTCTTTATCTTGTTTATCAGTTCTATCATAAACACAAATTCCAGAAATGATTGTTGCATCAGCATATTTTTCTAATAAGTGACAAGCTCTTTCAACAGCCATATAAGTTCTATTTGGATCTAAACCTTTTTCAAATCTGTTGCTTGCTTCACTTCTTACAATTTTTTTAGAAGTTTTTCTAACTTTAACACCATCAAAAATTGCTGATTCAATAATAACATTTTTAGTGTAATTTTCAACTTCAGTTGTTAATCCTCCCATTACACCTGCTAAACCAATTGCAGATTGTTCTGTTGCAATAACAATATCATTTTCATCTAAACTTCTTTCAACTTCATCAAGAGTTGTTAATTTTTCACCATTTTCTGCCATTCTAACAATTAATTTGTTTCCAAGCTTATCAGCATCATAAAAATGCAATGGTTGACCAACTTCTAACATAACATAATTGCTTATATCAACAACATTGTTGATAGGTCTAATACCTGATGCAATTAATCTATTTTTTATAAAAGCTGGACTTTCTTTAATTGTAACATTTTCAACTTTTTTCGCTAAAAACAAACTACAATTATCTGTTTGAATATCAACTTTAAATGAATGTGTTAAATTATATCCAGTTTCATTATGAGATAAATCAATAGTTTTAACAGGTTTGTCATAAATTGCACCAACTTCATATGCCATACCTAAAATACTTAATAAATCACCTCTATTAGCTGTTAATTCAAAATCAATAACACCATCATCCATTTTCATAAATTTGATTGGGTCTCCACCAATTGTTGCATTATCAGGTAACTCATGAATTCCCTCTTTATCTGCTTGAGTCAAAAACTTAGCTTCTAACCCCAACTCAGCCAAAGAACACATCATACCATTAGACTCAACACCTCTAATATTTCCTCTTTTTATTGTAACATCACCTGGAAGCTGTGCCCCTGGTAAAGCAACAATAACCTTAATTCCCTTTCTAGCATTAGGAGCCCCACACACAATTTGTAAAACCTCTTTTCCAACATCAACCATACACACATGTAAATGATCAGAATCCGGATGCTCCTCGCACTCCTTAATCTCCCCAATCACAAGATTACTAGCCTCAATCAAATTCCCAGCATAATCATACTCATTACCAACCCTAGTCATATCCTCAGCCAAAGTCTTTACATCAACATCTATATCCACATAATCTCTCAAAAAATTTGTACTTAACTTCATATCATCCAATTCCTTTCCTTATTCATTCCTTAACTCCCACCAGCAATTTGATAGGATTACGCCTTCTCCAAAGAATGTGCAAAACAAACTCCCAAAAAATTTGCCACCTCAAACTCCCTCGGAGAAAGAAATATATTATTTCGCAGTAAGTGCGCAGTTTGGCGCCCCCACCTACATTCTTTCTCCCAAATCACAACGCCAGCAAACGAACGGAGAAATAATATATTTTTTCTCCCGGCAACACACCAAAAAGGCAAATTTACACAAACTCAAAAAGCAAATTTTAACCAAACACTCCAAAAGCAAATTTCCAAAAAAACAAAAAGCACATTCAAAACGAAACCTAATCCATCCTATCAAACTGCTCCAAAAACCTCACATCATTAGTATACAAATACCTCATATCAGTAATTCCATACTTAAACATAGCCAATCTATCAATACCTGTACCAAAAGCAAATCCTCCATAAACATCAGGATCATACCCATTCATTTTAAGCACATTTGGATGAACAATTCCAGAACCCAAAAGCTCTATCCAGCCAGTTTTCTTGCACAAAGAACATCCCTTACCACCACAATTAAAACATGATACATCAACCTCATAAGATGGCTCTGTAAATGGGAAATAACTTGGTCTAAATCTTAATTCTGTATTTTCTCCAAGCATTTTTTTCATAAACACTTCCAAAGTTCCCTTTAAATCAGCTAAAGAAACATGATTTTCCTTTTTATCAATAACCAAACCTTCAACTTGATTAAATTGATGTGAATGTGTTGCATCATCTTCTCTTCTATATGTTTTACCAACGCAAATCATTCTAATTGGCTCATTTCCACCTTTTCTTAGCATTTCTCTTGCTTGAACAGCAGATGTTTGTGTTCTTAATAAATATGAATCTGTTATATAAAAACTATCTTGCATATCTCTTGCAGGATGACCTTGTGGTAAATTTAATCTTTCAAAACAAAACTCATCTGTTTCAAGCTCAGGTCCTTCAACAACATCATATCCCATAGAAACAAATAAATCTTCTATTTCTTCTATAGTTCTATTTAATGGGTGTTTGCTACCTCTTTTAATTTTTTTACTTGGTAAAGTAATATCAATTTTTTCTGAATCTAATTTTTTATTTAATTCTTGCTCTTTAAATACTTCTTCTTTATCAGAAATCAATTTTTCTAATTCATCTTTAACACTATTAACTAAACTTCCAATAATTGGTCTTTCTTCAGCTGATAATGTTCCCATTCCTCTTAAAACTGATGTTAACTCTCCTTTCTTTCCTAAATACTGAACTCTTAAATCATTTAATTGTTTTAAATCATTTGCTGTTTCAATCTCTTTAATTGACTTTTGCTTAATACTTTCAATTTGTTCTTTCATGTTTTATCTCCCTTCATTTATGTAATAACAAAAAAGCCATTCCAATCCTATTACTAGGACGAAATGACTCGTGGTACCACCTATATTTATAAATCTGTTATTATTTTTTTGATAACAAATTTACCTTGTTTAGTGTTAACGGTTCTACCGCTTCTATCTAGACTTTATTTTGTTTCTATATTTTTTTAGTACATTCAAACTAAAAACTTACTTTTTAAATATAGACTAATAAATTTCAATAAAAGACCTAAAAAAGTGAAATTTCAAATATTAATTATAATTAGGCTCTCAGCTTATTTCCTAAATCTCTGTATATAATTTTGATAATATTTTACTTTGCTTTTTTATTGGTTCAAAATTAAATTACAAATATAATACCATTTTTTGGTTAAATAATCAAGTATTTTTTGTTATTTAATTAATAAAATCATTTCTCATACAAACTGCGTTTACTAAAAAAAGAAAAAGAGCCTAATTTATTTCTTATTAAAGAATTAAATTAGACTCATCTTCCTTTTGGTAGACATTACTTTATTGTAAGCTTAACTTTATGCTTGCTCGGCTGAACAGAGCGCACATATGCCTTTACAATATCTCCACTTTTCAATTTAGTATTCCTTTCATAATATGGATTAATATCAGCAATACCTGAAATTGAAGGAGTTATTTCAACAAAATAACCAGTTACTTTACCATTTTCGTCAAAAAGTGGCAGACCAACTTTAACATTTATTATAGTTCCGCTTTTTATTTTGGAATAATCTACTACTGTAGCTTTTCTTATACTACAATTTAGCATATTTTCCTCTTTACTATTTGGAAATACAATAACATTTACCCTTGTACCAACTTTTAAGAAGCTTTTCGGGTTTATACGTGCTCTTGACATTTCTGAATAATGGCATAATGCAATTAAGCCTTCACCAATATCACAAAAAACACCAAATTCAGTTGTTTCCGCAACTATAGCCTCAACCTTTAACTTGTTTTCTTCCAGAAAATAATCACAAATCTCTAAAAGATTCTTTTTTCTTGATAAAACAATTTTATCATTTTCAATACGTGTGATTTTTATCCGGATTACTCGTTTCTGAACTATCATTCTTACTTGAAGAGGAATAGTCGCATCATTACAATACTTGAGTTTCTCAATTACACATTCGTCAAAAGGCAACTGCCCATAATAGCCATTACCTAAATCAACTATTATTACTTTTTCATTAATATCATAGTCAATTGGCACGCCTGTTATAGCTCTTCCGGTTTCCCAACACATTGTTAAATACGCAATTGTTGTTTTGTTTGGAGCTTCGTAGTCAGTTTCTGGTTTTAACATCCGTTTCATAAAGCAATCTCCTTTATAATAAAATCAGTTATAAAACTGTGAGACGATTATATCATATAAACGTATTTTTTTCAATACCTGCCACCTATTATGTACACCAAATTCTTTTTTGAATACTCAAATCTTTTAAACCTCAACCATATTTTACAAGATTTGCTAAAAAATATATTCCCTTTTTAAGAAATATATGTTATAATTAAAAATGTAGGAGGTAATGAATATGTGGCAAATATGGTTATTAATCGCTATACTATTTTTTATCTTAGAAATGATGGGACCCGGTTTCTTACTCTTCTGGGTAGGAGTTGGTGCACTAATTACAATGGTTGTAAGTCTATTTGTAGACAGCATAGCCATTCAAATTGGAGTATGGGTAATATCATCAATAGCTTTACTATTTTGCACAAGACCATTTGCAAACAAATTTGCAAAAACTGATACAACAGTTACAAATGCAAAATCAATCATTGGAAAAACAGGTATTGTTACCAAAGAAATTAATCCAATGAAGGAAACTGGTCAGATTAAAGTTAATGGTGAAGTATGGTCCGCCAAAAGTTCTAAAGAAAACGTTATAGAAGAAGGTGCTCAAATTATTATTCTGAATATAGATGGCGTAAAAGCAATAGTAGAAAAAGCAAAAGAAAAAACTACTGTAGTAGAATAGTTGTAGTATTTTTTATAAGGAGGACAAAAATATGTCAGGAACAGTAATATTTTTTATAATTTTACTTATTTTAGTTTTATTCATAGGATTTAAAACAATTAAGGTTGTAAAACAATCAGAAGTTTACATTATTGAAAGATTAGGTAAATTCCATAAGGTTGCAGATGCTGGTTTAACAATAATTGTACCATTTTTAGATCATGTTAGATCAATTGTAAGTTTAAAACAACAAACAATGGATATTCCACCACAAGGAGTTATCACACATGATAACGTTACAATTACAATAGACACTGTTGTGTTCTATAAAATTACAGACCCAGCTAAAGCTGTATACGAAATTCAATCTTTGAAAAAAGGTATTGAATATTTAGCAATTACAACAATTCGTGATGTTGTTGGTAAAATGGACTTAGATGAAACATTCAGTTCTCGTGATAACATCAATGATCAATTAAGAGTTATATTAGATGAAGCTACAGACCAATGGGGATGTAAGGTAGACAGAGTTGAAATTAAAGATATCACTCCACCAGCTGATATTCGTGATGCGATGGAAAAACAAATGAACGCAGAAAGAAATAAAAGAGCTCAAATCTTAACTGCAGAAGGTGAAAGACAGGCTGCTATTACACTTGCACAAGGTAAAAAAGAAGCTGCTATCTTAGCTGCTGAAGCTGATAGAGAATCTGCTATAAGAAGAGCTGCCGGTGAAGCTGAAGCTATAAAACAAGTTGCTGAAGCTAAAGCACAAGAAATTGAAATGGTTTATGAAGCAATGATGAAATCAAATCCAAATGAAAAATTAGTTCAATTAAAATCTTTAGAAACATTAAAAGAAGTAGCTGCTGGTGATGCTAATAAAGTATTTATTCCATTCGAAGCTACATCTGCTTTAGGTAGTTTAGGTGCTGTTAAAGAAATATTACATGATGATAAAAAGAAAAAAGCTGATAAATAGATTTAATATAGATTAAAGACGTAATCTTATGAGATTGCGTCTTTTTTTATGTCTTTTTTATGTTTAACAGAATTTCACCAGCATGTCTGTCTCCCCTACAAAAAATTTTTTCGTCCCAAATTTAATATAGTCCCATCTACATTAGTCTCAAAAGTGAAACAAAAAAAGACCGTCCCCAAAAGTCTCAAAAGTGAGACAAAAAAGACCGTCCCCAAAAGTCTCATAAAAAAACTCTAAAAAGCCCTTTATTTTTCCCGAAAAATGTTATATAATATCAGCAATATTCACTAAAAAGAAAGGACTGATACAAACTATGGCTTATGATTTTAAAGAAATAGAACAAAAATGGCAAAAATATTGGGACGAAAATCAAACATTTAAAACAGATGTCTGGGATTTTTCAAAACCTAAATACTATGCACTGGATATGTTCCCTTACCCATCAGGACAAGGTCTTCATGTTGGACATCCTGAAGGATATACAGCAACAGATATAATGTCAAGAATGAAAAGAATGCAAGGATATAATGTTCTTCATCCAATGGGATGGGATTCATTTGGATTACCTGCTGAACAATATGCAATAAAAACAGGAAATCATCCTGATTTATTTACAAAACAAAATATTCAAGTATTTAAAAAACAATTAAAAATGCTTGGTTTATCTTTTGATTGGGATAAAGAGCTTTCTACTTGTGACCCAAATTATTATAAATGGACACAATGGATTTTTATTCAATTATATAAAGATGGATTAGCAAAATATATTGATATGCCTGTTAACTGGTGTGAAGAATTAGGTACAGTTTTGGCTAATGATGAAGTAATTGATGGTAAAAGCGAACGTGGTGGCTTCCCTGTTGTTAGAAAAAATATGAAGCAATGGGTTTTAGATATTCCTTCTTATGCTGAAACTTTACTAGAAAATTTAGATGATTTAGATTGGCCTGAATCAACTAAAGAAATTCAAAGAAATTGGATTGGAAAATCTGTTGGAGCTCATGTTAATTTTAAAGTTGCAAATCATGATGGCTTAGAGTTTACTGTATTTACTACAAGATGTGATACATTATTTGGAGCTACTTATTGTGTTTTAGCTCCTGAAAATGAGTTAGTTAAAAAAATTACAACTCCTGAACAATCTGAAGCTGTTGAAGAATATATTAAAAAATGTAGCAGTAAGTCTGATTTAGAAAGAACTGAATTAAATAAAGAAAAAACTGGAGTTTTCACTGGTGCATATGCTATAAATCCTGTTAATAATAAACAAATTCCAATTTGGATTGCTGATTATGTTTTAGCATCTTATGGAACTGGAGCTATTATGGCTGTTCCTGCACATGATGAAAGAGATTATGCTTTTGCTAAAAAATTCGGATTAGATATTATCCCTGTTTTAGAAGGCGGAGATGTAACAAATGAAGCATTTACTGGTGACGGTCTTCACATTAATTCAGACTTTTTAGATGGTTTAAATAAAGAAGATGCTATTAATAAAATGCTTAACTGGCTTGAAGAAAAACAAATTGGTTCAAAACAAGTAAATTATAAATTAAGAGAATGGATTTTTGCTCGTCAAAGATATTGGGGTGAACCTATTCCAATTGTACATTTTGACGATGGAATGGAAACTATTGATGAAAGCGAATTACCATTAGTTTTGCCTGAGCTTGAAGATTATGCTCCATCTAAAACTGGTGCTTCACCACTTGAAAAAGCTACTGATTGGTTAAGATATGAAAAAGATGGTAAAGTTGGAAAACGTGAAACCAGCACAATGCCTGGAAGTGCAGCATCTAGCTGGTATTTCTTAAGATATATTGACCCACATAATAATGATGAATTTGCAAATCAAGAGTTATTAAAACATTGGTTACCTGTTGATTTATATATGGGTGGTCCAGAACATGCTGTAGGTCATTTATTATATTCAAGATTTTGGAATAATTACTTATATAACAAAGGTTTAGTTCCTGTAAAAGAACCATTTGCTAAACTTCGTCATCAAGGTATGATTTTGGGTTCAAATGGTGAAAAAATGAGTAAATCAAAAGGAAATGTTGTAAACCCTGATGATATGGTTAAAGAATTTGGTGCAGATAGCTTAAGAGTTTATGAAATGTTTATGGGACCTATTGAAGCTGCTAAACCTTGGGATCCAAAAGGTATTGATGGTTCTAAGAAATTCTTAGATAGAGTGTGGAGATTATTTACTGAAAGTGGTAAAATCCAAGATGCTGAAAATACTGAATTAGAGAAGATTTATAATGTTACTGTAAAAAAAGTAACAAATGATTATGAAACAATGAACTTTAACACTGCAATTAGTCAATTAATGATATTTATTAATAATGCATACAAAGCTGAAGTTTTACCTAAACAATATGCTGAAGGATTTTTAAAATTATTAAATCCTGTTGCACCTCATATTACAGAAGAACTTTGGTCAACAGCTTTAGGTCATGAAGGTACAATTGCTTATGAAAAATGGCCTGAATATAATGAAGCAAAAACTATTGATGATGAAATTAATATTCCTGTTCAAGTTAATGGAAAATTAAGAGCTAATATTATTGCTCCGTTAGATTCTGATGAAGAAACTGTAAAACAAATAGTTCATTCAAATCAAACTATTATTAATAATATTGAAGGTAAAACTATTGTAAAAGAAATTTATGTTAAAAATAAAATTTATAATATAGTTGTAAAATAATTATTATAATTTTATCAATATTTTTACTATTAGAAAAAAGATTTTTTATTATTAATGCTAAACTACTAAAAAGAGAGCTATAATTAATAGCTCTCTTTTTAATCTTTCATGCAAATATGTCGTAATGTAGTCATCTTTTCTAAAAACACCTTATATTCATCCTCATCATATTTTAACCTATACTTTTTTAAATAGAAATCTTCAAGGTTAATAATGCATTCTCCTGAAATTTTAAGGAAATGTCTTAGTTGAACTGTATCTGTCGCTAATATTAAATATTCAGCTCCGAGAGGTACTATTACACAACCATCTGCAAATAGTTTATCCTCCCCAATTTTGTCCTTTATTTCATAGATTAGCAAATCTTGGTCTAGATAGTCTATAACTGCATCATAAATCCGATTAAAACTATTTAGCATATTATAGAATACTGCTTCATTTTTTGCTTTTTCCGAATTCTTAGCTGATAACCTACCTATTATAATTCCCGCAGTACACGCAAATACGAAAATAACAATATACATCTTTAACATTAAAAACATCCTTTCTTAATTATAAGCAGTGGATTTATATTTATATGATGGGAGTATTATATCACAATTTAACGTGTTTTTCAATGACTAAATTATTAATTTCAGCACCAATTAAAACAATATACATACAGAAATATACCCACATCATAGAAAGAACGATTGTTGTTAAACTACCATACATCACTGAAAATCCTTCAAATGCTTTTAAATATATTGAAAATACATATGATATTAAATACCAACCTATTGTTCCAATTATCGCGCCGGGGACTTGTTTTTTTAGTTTTTGCTTATGTCCTGGGACGTATTTATATATAAATAATAATATTAAAAATATTAAAAAGTATATTCCTATTTTTGATATTTGAAATATATTTAATATATTGTTTGATATATCATATTTAGCTTTTATTAGATTTAAAATAGTGCCTCCAAATACTGATATAACTAGCACTAATATAATAGCCAATACAAAAAATACTGTAAAGACCAATGATTTTATTTGCATTTTTATAAAATTATATTCTTTATCTGTCTCATATACACTATGTAATCCTTTTGATAATGCATAAAAGCTTTTTCTAGCAGACCATAGTACAAATATTGCTGATATAGATACTGTTCCGCAATGATTTAGAATATACTTCTTGTATTATTCCCATTGTAGTTTCATTCATTGTTTCTGGTATTAGTTTTTGAATAACACTATTTAAGGTACTCTGTGAAATTCCAGTATATTGAATTAAGGTTACAATTAGTACTATAAATGGGATAAATGATAATATAGTGTAATACGCACATTGTGCTGTATATTCACTTATATGATGTTCTCCAAGCTTTATACAAAAATTTTTTATATTTTTCCATACTAGACTCATATATTATTTTCGTATATTTATTTTTATACGAACTCCTCTCTTTATTATCTAATTTTTAGAACTAATATATTCTGCCACATTTCTTCCTGTTCTTGCAGCCCATGCAACTGTTGCTTTTGCTCCTGATACATCTCCACCTGCAAAAACATTTTTCATAGATGTTTCATTATTTTCATCAACTTTAATATATCCTTTTTTGTCACATTCTAACCCTAAACTATTTATGATTTTTTCTTCAGGCATTGAACCAATTGCCATAACTACATAATCCATGTCTAATTCAAAATTACTATTTTCTATATTAACTGGTGATAATCTTGTTTCACCTGTTTTTTGAATTAACTCAGTTTTAATACATTCTATTTTGTTAACTTTATTTTCACCAATTACTTTTATTATATTAGTCTGAAATAAAAATTCTATTCCTTCTTTTTTTGCATCCTCTATTTCTTTTCTTTCAGCGGGCATTTGTTCCTCTGCCCTTCTATATATTACTGTAACTTTATTTGCTCCTAGTTTTTTTATTGTTCTAGCACAATCCATTGCAACATTTCCACCACCAATTATAGCAACATTTTTATTTTCATATTTTGGATGTAAATTATACTCTAATAAAGTATTTCCTCCATAAACTCCATCTAATTTTTCACCTTCTATGCCCATTTTCCATGGAATGTTTGCACCAATTGATACAAAAACATAATCATATTTTTGAGTTAAATCTTCTAGTAAAATATCTGTACCAAGTTCTTTATTTAACTCTACTTTAATTCCAAGCTCTAATATTTTATTAATAGCTCTATCTAAAATATCTTTACTTAATCTAAATTCAGGAATTCCATACCTTAATAATCCACCAAGCTTGTCTCTTTTTTCAAAAATAGTAACCTCAAACCCTCTTCTTGCAAGAAAAGCAGAACAGGTTAACCCAGCCGGGCCACTACCAATAACTGCAACTTTTTTACCATTTTTGCTTATGCTAACATCATCCATTTTATAATTATTTTCCAAAGCCTTATCACCAACAAAAGCCTCTAAATCACCTATACTTACTGGATTAGACTTAATTCCTCTAACACATTTTCCCATACACTGACTCATATGTGGACAAATTCTTCCACAAATTGATTCAAGTACAGTTGTTTTACTTAAAATTTTATATGCTTCTTCAAAATTTTGTTCTCTAATATTTTTGATAAATTCTGGTATATCATTACCTAAAGGGCAACCTGTTTGACAAGGTTTCACTTTACAATTTAAGCAATATTCAGCTAGTTCATTTATATTATTTTCCATTTTTCTCTCCATTTTTTATATTTTTTCTTTATTATACTAGTTTTTGAATATGAGTTCAATATTTTTGACCAAGGATTTTATTTGCACAAAAATAAAACACGAAAATATTTTACTCAATATGCTCAAAGTAAATATTTCGTGTTTTATATTAAAATTTGATTTTAAGAATTTTTTTGGTTATTTCTAAGCGAAATAACAGCTGTTCCTAAACCATAATTCTTTCCATCTGCTCTACATGAATTTACGACATCTTTATTGCAATAACTACAAATTCCACAGTCAAAAATATTTTCATCTTTTATACCTTCATCTTCTAATAATATTCTTGTAATTAACACTGTATCAATATGCCATTTATCAGTTCCGGCTTCATCTTTTCCTACATATTCAATAAAATCATTTAATCGATTTGTATATGCAAAAGTATCTTCACATATAGTTTTCACATCTTCATTTACTTCAAAATGACATTTTCTAATACTTGGACAAATGCATACTATAATATCTTGAGGCTTACATCCATATTTTTCTTTCATTGATTTTATTGCATTTACAGCAATCTTAGCAAATGTTCCTCTCCAACCAGAATGAATATTCCCAATTACTTTTTTAACAGGATCATATAACAAAAGTAAAATACAATCTGCATTACAAGAAGCTAATGAAACTCCCTCTAAATTAGTAACTAAACCATCAGTATCAACATATTTACCTTCCTCAATACACATTTTCTCAGGCAACATATCCACAACTTTCACACAATTAGTATGAGTCTGATTAGCCTTAACCAATTTATTATAGTCAACATCAATAACCTTACAAAAATCAATATAATTTTTAACAGACTGCTCATATCTTTCTTCACTCACAACCCCAGGCCTAGTATTAAAAAAATGTGGCTTTAAAGTATACGCATGCTTCACTCCAAGTTCGAGCAACTTCCTAAACTGCAAAAATTCAAATCCACCTTCACTCCTATGCAACACCACATCATTACTCAAATCTCTCACTCAACCATCTCTCCTTTCCCGAATCTCTTCACACAACCAAAAGTTTTTAAATTTTACACCCCAAACTCCCTCGGAGAAAGAAATAATAATAATTAAAAAATTTTGAAAATGTTAACGAAAGGGTATTACAGTTTCTTAGATGCTGCACCACTTGATGGTGCGTAAGTGCCCTCTACGGAGAGGCTCAATGGAGCAACTCTTAGAAACTGTTATACCCTGGAGCTTACGTTTTCAAAATTTTTTAATTATTATTATTTCTTTCTCTCGGCCACAACACCAAACAAAAAAATTCAAAAACCTAACACTCCTCATCCTTCATAAGCTCCAAAACAGCACCCTTCTCAGCACTAGCAATATAATTATACCCATTATTACAATCAGCCCCATTAAAATTGCACACAGCCTTATAAGCACAATAATCACAAGGAGTTCTTTTATTCTTAGTATTATAATAAGGACTAATATCAATATTACCACCCAAAATTTCCTTAGAAATCTGTGTAATCAATTTACTAGTATACTTCTGCAAATATTCAAATTGTTTTCTATTAACACTACTAGAACGAGTATTACTAAGCTCACCATCTTTTCCAATATAAGCAGGAATAATATCAGAAGCACCTGTTTCAAGATTTGTATCCATCATTTTTACAACATCAACATCAGCCAAAATTAATCCCTGCATTTTAAATTGCTTACGAATTTTTTCCTCAATTTCTTCTTCTGATAAGCTTTTTTTAGACTTAACAATCGGATCAATTAAATTAAAATATAGCACTCCTGCTGGCAATAAATTCTCATTTTCACACACAGCATCTAAATATGTAATCAACTGAAGTTGAAGACCAGCATACACTTGATTTAAATCTATGTTTTTAGCAGATGATTTGTAATCAATAATACGAACATATTTATCTCCATCTAATTTAGCAATATCAATTCTATCAATTTTACCAGTAATTTCAACCTTTTGGCCATTATCTAAATCCATCACAATTGGAGCATAATCTTTTCCTTCTTTAAATTCCACTTCATTTCCAAGTACTTCAAATTTACTGTATTTTAAACTATCTACAATATATTTCATTGACCTAAAAATTACTTTTTTTAATCTTTGACTTAATGATTTATATTTTGGAGAGCTTGTAAAAATAAAGTTTTTATTTAGTCCTAGTTTTTCTTCAATTATTTCTTGAACTAATGCATTAATTTGTTCATCTGTTAATTCTTTTATATTAAAAGATTTATCTCTTACATTATTAAAAAATGTATCAATAACATCATGCATAAATGTTCCTGTATCAATTGGATTGATTTTAAAATTGTCTTTTTCAGATAATTTTAACCCATATTTTAAGAAATATGCAAAATGGCATGCTTGGTACTGTTCTAGTCTTGATACACTTGTTCTTAATGTATCACCATACATTTTGGATATATTTTTTTGATTTATTTTTTCTGGTCTATTATTATATAATAAAGCCTCCATTGCCTTTTCTAATTTATATTTCCATTCTTTATTATTTTTGTAATAATTATAAACAGCTAACCATTTTTCCTCTATTTCTCCTGTATCTCTGTACTCACCTAATTTTATTAATAATTCATCAAATGTTGTATTTTCAATTAATACTTCTGATTGTCTTTCTATAATATCACTTTTTTCTTCTAATTTTGGAAAAATCTTTTTCAATTTAGAGATTAATATAGACCCCCTTAAAGTTTTCCCTTCTGAATCTGATGATGAATATGATAAAAATAGTTTTTCCTCTGCAGTTGTAAAAGCTTTGTATATATTAAAATTATCTTCATATAAACTCTCAACTGTATTTCTAGCTAGTTCTACTCCATTTTCTTTTAAAAATTGTCTGTCATTATCATTGAAAAAGCCCTCATTTTTATGTACTGATGGAAACATTCCATCATTTAAACCTATTATGAAAATTGCTTTTACTTTATGGCTTCTTGATCTATCAACATCACCAATAATTACTTGGTCTTGTGTTCCTGGAATTTTTCCCAAATCACTACTTGATAAACCTGTTTTTAAAATTTGCATATATTTATCAAATGATATTTTTTCATCACCAAATATTAAAACAATTTCATCTAATACATTCATAATTATTTTCCAGCTAGTCTCATATTGTGTAGCAATTTCAGTTTGTCCTGCTTGTTTTAATTCATCTATTTTTTGTTCAAATTTTTTATCAATCTCATTATTTATTAAAAATTCATATAAATTTTTTGTTATAGTTTTAACATTTTTGTTATCAGATAAATCTGTTTTAAATTTTAATAATGGTTCAACTATCATTCTTCTGATTTCTCTAATTCTTTCAATTTGTTGCTTATTTGTTTCATCTTCATCTTTAAAATTCCATTCAGATTTATACCATCTTGAATTCTTTATTCCCCATTTTTGACAATAATTTTCTAGCATAAATATTTCATTTTTATTAATATCCAAAAATCCTGTTTTTACATAATTAAGTACTGATTCATATGACCAATTTCTTGCAAAGATTTCCAATATTGCTAAAATATATTTTACAATAATATTTTGACTTAAATCTCTTTTTTCATCTATAAACACAGGAATTTGATATTTATTAAAAATTACTTTTACTAAACTAGAATATACATCTAAGCTTTTTGTTATTACAGCAATATCTTTATATCTATAATTTTCATTACGAACTAGTTTTATTATATTTATAGCAATATTCTCGATTTCTGAATATTGATTATTTGCTAAAAATAGCTTGATATTCTCAGGTTTTTGTTCATATTTTTTATATGGTATCGCGTATAAGTTCTTTTCTAAATGCTCTAGCTCTTTGCTTTTAAATCTATAATCCTCTTTTAGAAATATTGGTTCATCTAAAAGGATTTCTTCTTCCTTAACCATATCCATTATTCGTGAAATTGTTAATTTGTTTGAATAAAAAACATCGCTTTCTGGTGATATACTTTCATCAATTGAATCTGAGCAAATGCTTATGGTTATTTGACTTGCGGTTTTAGATAATTGTTTTATTATTTCATATTCTTGTTTTGTAAATCCAACAAATTCATCAATATAAATTAATGTATTATTAAAAATATTCACATCTGGTAATTGATTAGCTAAATTTGTTAAATTATCATTATCATCAATATAATTGTTTTCTATTTTATTTTCAAAATCAGAATACACCTGCAAAATATCTTGAATTTTTATTTTTAGATAATTATCCTTTGTTTCCTCCATCATATTTTTTAAATCATCTACTAATACACCATGCTTCTTAAATTCAGTTATTTGATCAATTATTAATTCTATATTTTCGTCAGATTTACCAAGAAATTTAAGCTTACTTTTTTTACCACACAAAATATTATAAATAAGCATAGCTTTACCTGAATTTGAAATATTTGTTTTGGCAGTTCCACCCACTTCATTTGCCACTCTATATGCCATTCTGTTAAATGTTAAAACCTCTGCATTTAAAACAGCGGAATTTCCTAGTGTTTCAAGTAATTTTTTCTCAGCTGTAAACGAAAATTGTTCTGGTGTAATAATATAAATCTTTTTCCCACAATTTATCAATTCTTTTATTTCATTAAATATAAATTCACTTTTTCCTGTTCCAGATTTTCCATATATTAATCTTAAAGACACTTTTTTACCCTCTTTTCCAATAAAATAAATATTGCTGTGCTATTCCACATAAATCCCCAAATTTTTCGTTTGCGATATTTAGAACTAGTTTTTTATCAACCTTATTTTCATCTTTGTTATGGATATACAAATCATTCATAACTCTTCTAACCCATACATCAATAGGAAAAACATCAAATCTTTTTAAGGTTGAGAATAATAAAATACAATCAGCAACTTTTGGTCCAACTCCTGGAAGCTTTAATAGTTCATCTCTTACAATTTGAGTGTTTTTTTCTTTATGTAATTTATCAAAATCTATTTCTCCATTTAAAACCATTTTAGTGGTTTCAAATACTCTAACATCTCTAAATCCTAAGCCTAAATTTCTTAAATCTTCTACACTGGCTTTTCCTAATTGTTTAGGGGTTGGGAAAGTATAATATTCACAGTTATTCCATTTAATTTTATTTCCATATCTTTTAGAAATTCTTTCAATAATTCCTTTAATTCTTGGAATATTATTATTAGCTGAAATGATAAATGAAATAATAGTTTCCCATAAATCCTGATTTAGCAATCTAATTCCATCACCATATGTAATACTTTGTTCCATATGTTCATCAATTTTTCTTAAAGTCTTTTTTATCTGTTCATAATTTCTATCCATATCAAAATAATATTGAAACAATCCTTTTAAATCATCTTCACCATAGCTCCTTACATAGATGTCATTGTTTGTCATTTTTATGTTAATAACATTATTTTTAACAACACCAGTATAACTATCATCATCATTTTTATTCCATCTAAAACATTGCCCACATTCAAAAATGTGTTCTAAATTAAATGATTTCACATTTTTTAGTATAAAATTTTGTTCTTCCATAAACTCTCATTTCCTATTCCATTTATTCTAAATCAATTATATAAAAAAACTTTCAAAATTACAATGATTTATTGAACATAAGATAGCATAAATTGGAATCTTTTCGCTAGTTGAAAAGTATTGAAACCGTAAGGCTAAAAATTGTAATAT
>CAMEHU010000012.1 GCA_945917765.1 uncultured Lachnospiraceae bacterium
ACATTATATCAAAGGATTTTCTTTTTTGCATTCCGAAACCATTTTACACTATTTTATTTAACTATAAATTGAAAAATATTGAATTATGTAGTATAATAGCTAGGAAATGAGATTTAATAGTAAAAAGGATGATAAAAATGAATAAAGATGAATTAATGAAAATAAAAGAAAAAGCATTAGAAGATCATATTCCAATAATAATGGATGATACATTAGAAGTAATAGCTGAAATTTTAACAAAAATAAAACCAAAAAGCATTTTAGAAATAGGTGCAGCAGTAGGATATTCAGCAATGTGTTTTTCAGAATATTTACAAGAAAATGGAAAAATAGATACTATAGAAAGAGATGAAGAAAGAATTATTCAAGCAAAAGAAAATTTTGCAAAAGTTGGAGTAGAAGATAAAATAAAACTATATGAAGGTGATGCTGTAGAAATATTACCAACACTAAATGGTAAATATGATGTGGTTTTCATAGATGCAGCAAAAGGGAAATATCCATTTTTCTTAGAACAAGCATTAAGAATGCTTAATGAAAAAGGTGTTATAATAGCTGATAATGTATTATATAAAGGATATGTTATGAGTGATTATAATAAACATAAACAAAGAACAGCTGTAAGAAATTTACGAGAATATATTGCAAGAGTTAATGAAGATGCTAATTTAGATACTGAAATTTTAGAAGTAGGTGATGGATTAGCTATCAGTTATAAGAATTGAGGAAGTTAAATGAAAGATAAAATATATAAAGAACCATTAAAATCAGAGGAAGAAACTACAATAAATGTATTGTATAGTGAAAATGTGTTATCTATTTACACAAATAAGGTAGGCTTACAAAAACAATTAAATAAATTAATAGGTGAACCTACAAAAGAAGATAAAATAAAAAGGTCTATTGCAGGCAGTAGATGGGAAATTCCTTTAAGTGATAAAACAAGAATTTCAAGGATGGTATTAAAAGCGAATTTATTCGAATTATAAAATTTAAAAGAAAGAAGTGATAAAAATGACAAGTAAACAAAGAGCATATTTAAGAGGATTTGCAAATAAAATTGAACCTATATTCCAAGTTGGAAAAGGAGGAGTAACAGATGTATTAGCAGAGCAATTATCTGATGCATTAGAGGCAAGAGAGTTGATAAAAATAACTGTACTAAAAAATGCACCTGATTATGCAAGAGATATAGCTGATGAAATAGCTGAAAAAACTAATTCTGATGTAATTCAAGTTATAGGGAATAAAATAGTGTTATTTAGACAGAGAAAAGAAAAAAGTAGATTTGAGATTTAATTAAAAAAAATAAAAAATGCAGATACTATATCTGCATTTTTTTATTTTAGTATATTTTTTATACAATCTACAACAATATCAATCATAACATCATAATTCATAGAACTATGTTTATGATAAACTACTTCATGACAAAGATCATCAATTAAGTTAACCGCAACATGTACTTTTTCTTTCATATTCTCAGTTACTATGTCATTATCACTAAAAATCTTAGTCAATTTATCAGTCATTTCTATTTCTGAAGAATGATATATTTCAGCAACTTCATCATCTGAATGAACCATAGCCATTAGTTCTTTATGAGCAGAATGAGATATTTTATGATTTTTAATAAACTTGTTAATCATATTTCTCAAAATAGTGTCTAAATCATATTTTTCAAAATCTTTTTCCGAAATTTTTATCATAGGGTAAAAAACCGAACTACCATAAGTTTGTAAACTCTCAATTAAAATATCATGTTTATCTTTAAAATATTGATATACTATTCCTGTTGAAACATTGGCTAATTTTGCTATTTCTGCAGTATTAGTATTATAATAACCTTTTTCACAAATCAATTCAAAACCAGCTTTTAAAATTTTTTCTTTTGTTTCTATTGAGCGTTTTTGAACTGGTTTTCTAATATCTGAATTTCCCATATATTTTTCTCCTTTTTCAAAATATTCTAAAAATGTTTTATTTGAAATATTATACAATATATTCGAAAGAAAAGCAATATTGAAAATGTGAACATAAATTCATATTGCTATTGACTTTGTGTAAATTGGAGTTTATAATAATAAAGAAATATGAAACGTAATTCATATTAGTAGAGCTTATATATAAAATATAATATAAATAAATTTTAAGGTTCATTTCTGATTTCAATATAATAAATTTCCCACCTAAAATTTAATTAAAAGATTGAAATTAAGATTAATAACCGTAAATAAAAAGGAGGAACAATGGAAAATATAATAGAATTAAAAGGAGTAAGCAAAATTTACAAAACAGGTGAAAAAGAATATAAAGCATTAGATAATATTGATTTAAATATTACAAAAGGAGAATTTGTAGTTGTTTTAGGACCATCAGGCGCTGGTAAATCAACACTTTTAAATATAATAGGAGGAATGGATAAAGTTACATCAGGAAAAATAATTGTTGATGGAAAAGATATTTCAAATTATAGTGACAAACAATTAACTGATTATAGAGCTGAAAATATTGGATTTATATTCCAATTTTATAATATTTTACCAACATTAACTGTCTTAGAAAATGTTGAATTGGTAAAAGATATTGTTAAAAATCCAATTGATGCTAAAACAGCATTACAAGAAGTAGGACTTGGAAATCATATAAATAAATTTCCAACACAGTTGTCAGGTGGTGAGCAACAAAGAGTTTCAATAGCAAGAGCTATTTCAAAAAATCCTGCATTATTGCTTTGTGATGAACCAACAGGTGCTCTAGATTCAAAAACAGGTGTTGAAGTATTAAAATTACTTCGTAAACAATGTGATATGAATAATGGAAGTAACACAGTTGTCATAGTTACACATAACAGTTTATTTGCAGAAGTTGCAGACACAGTAATAAGAGTAAAAAATGGTGGAATTGAAAGTGTTACAAAAAATGAAAATCCTAAGAAGATTGATGAGGTGAAGTGGTAATATGAATAAACTAACCAAAAAGCTTTTTAGAGATATGAGAAAAAATAAAATGCAATTTATAACAATATTCTTAATGGTATTTTTAGGAGTATTTGTTTATGCTGGAATTCATGCATATATGGACGGGATGCAAAAAAGTAGTGATGATTATTATGATAAATATAATCTTCAAGATATATGGATTTCAGGTGCTAATTTTAGCAACGAAGATTTAGATAAAATAAAATCTATTTCAAATGTTAAAGATGCTGAAAGAAAATTAACGATTAATACTTTATGGAAAGAAAAAGAAATTGATTTACAAACAAATTTTATCGAATCAAATAGCATTTCTAAATTTTATATAATAGATGGTGAAGAATTTAATAAAGAAAAAAGCGGAGTATGGGTTGATTATTATTTAGCTAAAAATGTTGATTTAAAAGTTGGAGATGAAATTACTCTAAAATATCAAAACTATGAATTCAAAGAAAAGGTTTTAGGGTTAATTGAGAATCCAGACCATGTTTATGCAACAAAAGATGAAACAGAAATTTTCCCGGACCATAGTAAATTTGGGTATGTATATTTATCAATAAATGAATTTCCAAAAGATATAATAATAGATAATGCAATGAAAGAAGCAAATATTGAAGACAAAGCAATATTTGATATGTATATGCCAGATTTCAAACCAGAAGATTATTTTGTATTTAACTCTGTTATAGTAGATATAGAAGATACAAACAAACTTGATGAAACAAAAGTAAGTATCGAAAATAATATTTCTTCTGCATTAGCTGTTACAGATAGAGAAGATAGTCCTTCATACAAATCATATCAAAGTGAGATTGAAGAAGGAAACACATATTCAGGAGTATTTACTGCATTATTTTTAATAATTGCTATATTATCAGTTGTTACAACAATGAACAGATTTGTAAAAAAACAAAGAACACAAATTGGAACATTAAAAGCATTAGGATTTAAGAAAAGAAAAATTGTTACACATTATATTAATTATGGATTTTTTGTAAGTGTAGTTGCATCAATTCTAGGAATTTTTGCTGGAGCATATTCATTAGGAATCTTTTTCCTAGGAAGAGAAATGGAATATTATGAAATGCCAGAATATAGCATTGTAATAGCTCCAAAAACATATTTATTAGCTTTAGGAGTAGTAGGTTTAATAACTTTGATTACATATTTATCATGTAGAACAATATTAAAAGAACCAGCATCAGAAGCATTAAGAGTCCAAATGCCTAAAGTTAAAAAAGCTAAATTTAATTTAACATCAAAAGGATTTTTAAAAAATGCATCTGTTTCAACAAAATGGAATTTAAGAGATATTGTTAGAAACAAAGCTAGAAGTATTACAGCAATTGTTGGAGTTATTGGTTGTACAATGCTTCTTGTGTGTGCATTTGGAATGTTAGATACAATGAATAGTTATTTAGATTGGGAGTTTAATAAAATATGTAATTTTGATTATAAGATTACTTTGAAAGATGATTATACTAATGAACAATTAAATAATTTAACTAATAAATATGGAAATAATACATCACAAACATTGGGAATAGAAATAAAAAATGGTGATAAAAAAGAAACAAATTCAATTACTGTAAATGATGCATTAGATTATTTAAAATATACAAACCATAAAAGAGAATATATGACTATTTCTTCAGATGGTGTATATATTACTGAAAAATTAGCAGATACATTAAAATTAAAAGTAAATGATGAAATTGAATGGCATATTTTTGGAGATAGTAATTGGTATAAAACAAAAATTGTTGGATTAAATAGAGATCCGCAAAGTCAAAGTTTAAATATGACAAGAGAATTTTATGAATCATTAGGATTAGATTATAAGCCAGATAGTATTTATACTAACGAAAATTTAGAAAATGTTAAAGAATTAGATGGAGCAAAAGCAGTACAAAACATAAGTGAAATGAAGTCTGGAATGGAAAATATGTTAGGAACAATGAAGGCTTTAATTGTAATAATGGTTGTTGTTGCTGGTGCTTTAGGAATGGTAATTATTTATAACTTAGGAATACTATCATTATCAGAAAAACATTATCAATTTGCTACTTTGAAAGTATTAGGATTTAAAGATAAACAAATAAAAAATATTTTTACAAAACAGAATATTTGGTTAACTATAATAGGTGTTGTTTTGGGATTACCATTAGGATTTTACATGACTGATTTTATATTTAGAATGGCATTATCACAAGATTATGATTTTGGAGCTAGTATTAGAATTTGGTCATATTTGTATGCTGTTGTTGGAATTTTGGTTGTTTCTTTTGTGGTTAATAAGAGATTGGCTAAAAAAGTGGATACGATTGATATGGTTACAAGTTTAAAAGCAAATGAATAATGGACTTTTGGGACGGTTCCTTTTGTTCGAAAAAAGCCGAAAGTTATTGGGGAAAATGTCGAAAAAAGTCATATTGCTTTTACTAGCTTGATTAAGAGAAAGTGCTATCTTATGTTGTTTTTTGTTTTGAGGTGATTTGCCGAGAGAAAGAAATAATAAAATTTAAAAATTTTGAAAAAGTAATCTTCGGGATATAACAGTTTCTATTTGTTGCACCCTTGAGCCTCTCCGTAGAGGGCACTTACGCACCCTCAAGAGGTGCAACACAAAGAAACTGTAATATCCCTTCGTTAACATTTTCAAAATTTTTAAATTTTATTATTTTTTCTCCGAGTGGGATAGGGAAACATAAAAACATCATAAGATAGCACTTTCTCTTAATCAAGCTAGTAAAAGCAATATGACTTTTTTCGACATTTTTCCCAATAACTTTTGGCTTTTTTCGAACAAAAGGAACCGTCCCAAAAGTTCGTTGCTCCTAGGGTTCGTAAAAAATACCTAAGCTGATGTTTAGCTTAGGTATTTAATACATGATAATATAAAATCAACAGATATTCCAATTACTAAAATTAAAGAGATAATTATTTGTATTTTACTTGGAATTTTATAAACAATTTTTTCTTTAAACTTTTGTATTAATGGATATATAAATTTTGTAAATACAATTGTAATAACTCCCCATAAAAAGGAATTTAGTAAAGTTATTCTTCCATTTAAATTATATTTGCTATCTGAGTAATCCCACCATGTTTCTGCAAATAGTGCATCTAGTGTAAATCCAACAATATATTCAAAAATAGAGAATACAATAATAAATAATACAAATAAATTTATATAATTTTTTTTCTTATTTTTCATATTTGATTTATCTAAATATAATGTTAATATGAATGCACCAGTCCCGATAAATTGGGCATATAGGAGAGTATAAAAATCCTCTTTCTATAAACTCTCCTAGTATACAATAACAAAATATAGTTTCAAGTACCCAGCCTAAAAATGAAAATATAAAAAAGCAAAAAATGTATGGTGTTATTTTTAATAATTTTGTTTCTTTAATATTTAGATTTTGTTGTATAGTTGCGTCCATAAAATCCTCCAATTAATCTTATGTTTTGTTTTTGCGAATATGTTCTATAATAGGAAAGTTCTAGTACAGAGTAAAATTAAACTTATAGAGCTTTCCGTTATTGTTCTATTATGTATTTAGTATATATTAAGATTAAAAAAAAGTAAATATAAATTTACTTTTTGTGTAGTATTTTTAAATATTTTGTGGTATAATCGATAAATAATAAATTTTATATGAAGGTAGGAAATAGAAAATGAAAAAACCAGAATTATTAGCACCTGCAGGTTCATTTGAAAAAGCAAAAACAGCTTTTTTATATGGAGCAGATGCAGTATATGCAGGAACATCATCATTATCATTAAGAACAAGGGCTGAAATGGAGGATGATGATTTAGTAAAAACAATTAAATATGCACACTCAATTGGGAAAAAAGTATACACAGCAATTAACATATATGCATGGGATACTAATTATGAAGAAATAAAAAAACAAGCAAAAATACTTGAAGAATTAAAAGTTGATGCTGTAATAGTTGCAGATGGGGGAGTTGTTGAAGCTATTAAGGAAGTAGCTCCAAATGTGCCAATACATATAAGCACTCAAGCTAATATTGTAAGTAGTCATACAGCAAATTTTTGGCATAAAAATGGTGCAGAAAGAGTTATTTTAGGTAGAGAATTACATAAAGACCAAATAAGAGAAATAATTGAAAATACTCCTAAAGAATTAGAAACAGAAATCTTTGTTCATGGGGCTATATGTTTCGGGTATTCAGGAAGATGTTTTTTAAGTGACTTTTTAGCTGGAAGAAGTGCTAATTTAGGTGATTGTGCACAAAGTTGCAGATGGGCATATAATGTGTATGTTGAAGAAAATAATAATCCAGGTAATTTGATGCCTGTTGAGCATGATGATAAAGGAACATATATATTTTCTTCAAAGGATTTATGCTTAATAAAAGAAATTCCTGAAATAATTGAAATGGGTGTAGATAGTTTAAAAATAGAAGGAAGATTGAAAACAAGTTATTATCTAGCATCTGTTGTAAATGCATATAGAAATGCAATTGATGATTATATTAAAGATCCAGAACATTATGATTATACTAAATATATGAATGAACTTGAAAAAACAAAAACAAGAAGCTTAACTACATTTTATTTTAATGATAGAAATAATAAAGATTTTCAAGAATATGAAGGAAAACAATATAATCCAAATTATGAATTTGGTGGAATTGTTACTAAATATGATGATGAGAAATCTTTAATTGAAATTAAAAACAAGTTAAAAATTGGTGATGAATTAGAAATAATAATTCCAAATCAAATAGAGACTATTAATTTCAAAATTGAAAAAATGTGGGATGCTGAAACTGATGAACCAACAGACCATGTAAATCCTGGAAAAGCAGGGCAAAGTGTAAAAATGAAACTTCCTGTTAAATGTGAAGATGGATGGATTTTGAGAAGAAAAAAATAAGACAGATGGAAGCCGCTGGGGACGGGGCAATTTGGCAAGATTTTAATCTTGCCAAATTGCCCCGTCCCCATTGGCTTATTTTAAAATTATGTAAAAATACCGACTATAATCATTGACTAATTGTTCTTAAAAATGTATAATACAATAGAATTTAAGGGAGGTTGAATAAAGTGAGAAAATATTTTGGGACAGATGGAATCAGAAGAATAGCAAATACAGAGCTTTCTCCTGAATTAGTATATAAAGTAGCAAAAGCAGGTGCATATGTATTATCAAAACATACAGATCATGCACCAACAATTTTAATAGGAAGAGATACAAGAATTTCTGGAACACTTATAGAAAGTGCTATGACAGCAGGTTTTTTAAGTTATGGAGCTAATGTAAAAATTCTTGATGTTATGCCAACTCCAGCAGTTGCATATTTAACAAGAAGATTTAAAGCTGATGCAAGTGTTGTAATTTCTGCATCACATAACACTTTTGAATTTAATGGTGTTAAATATTTTAGTAATAAAGGTATGAAAATTCCTGATGAATTAGAAGAAGAAATTGAAGATGTAATGGATTCAGGAAAAATTGATGAATTAACAGCTGTTAACGAAAAAATTGGAGTTTCTGAAATTAGAACAGATTTATTAGATGAATATGTTTATTTCTTCAGAAAAAATTTCGAAGAAGAACTAGAACAATTTGATAAAGAAAATTTTGTAGTTGCTGTTGATACAGCAAATGGAGCTACATCAGTTGTAGCAGATAAAATATTTAAAGTTTTAGGAATAAAACATAAAATAATTAATGATAATCCAAATGGAGTTAATATAAATGATAATTGTGGTTCAACACATCTTGAAGGTTTAAAGAAATTCGTTGTTGAAAATAAATGTAATTTAGGCATTGCATATGATGGCGATGGAGATAGATGTTTAGCTGTTGATGAAAATGGTAATGAAATTGATGGAGATAAAATTTTAGCTATATTATCAAATTCATTTAAACAAAAAGGCATTTTGAAAGGAAATACTGTTGTAGCAACAGTTATGAGTAATTTAGGCTTAAATAAATATGCTGAAGCAAATGATATTAATTTTGTTCAAACAAAAGTTGGAGATAGATATGTTTTAGAAGAAATGTTAAAAAATGGATATAACCTTGGAGGAGAACAATCAGGACATGTAATATGCCTAGATTATAATCCAACAGGTGACGGAATTTTAACTTCTATACTTTTAATTAGAGCTATGTTAGAGCAAAATAAAACAGCATCTGAGATATCAAGTTTAATGAAAGCATATCCTCAAGTTTTAGTAAATGCAAAAATTAAAAATGATAAAAAAGATGAATACAAAACAGATCCAGAAATTAAAGCTGAAATCGAAAATTTAGAAAATGAATTTTCAGGAAATGGAAGAGTTTTAATAAGAGCTTCTGGAACAGAACCATTAATTAGAGTTATGATTGAAGGAGAAAATCAAGAATACATAAAAGAAAAGGCTACTAAATTAGCTAAATTGATAGAAGAAAAATTAGGGTAGAAGTTTTTTGAAGCAGTCCTCAAAAGTATTTAGATAGCAGGAAGGAGACAAGAATTATGAGTAAAAGTTTTTATGTAACAACACCAATATATTATCCAAGTGGAAAATTTCATATTGGAACTGCATATAGTACATCATTAGCAGATTGTATAAAAAGATATAAAAAATTAAGAGGTTATGATGCATATATGTTAACAGGCCTTGATGAACATGGACAAAAAGTTGAAGAAGTTGCTAAAAAAAGAAATTTAACACCACAACAACATGTTGATGAAATGGCTGATGAAGCAAAAAAATTATGGAAGCTAATGGATATTCAATATGATGATTTTATTAGAACAACTGATGAAAGACATGTAAAAGCAGTTGAAAAAATAGTAGAAGTATTCCTAAAGAATGAAGATGTATATAAAGGTAATTATGAAGGGTGGTATTGTACTCCTTGTGAAACATTTTTTACTGAAACACAATTAGTTGATGGAAAATGTCCTGATTGTGGTAGAGAAGTTAAAAAAATGCAAGAAGAAGCATATTTCTTTAATATGAAAAAATATGAAGATTGGTTAATCAAGTTTTATGAAGAAAATCCAAACTTTATACAGCCAGAATCAAGAAAAAATGAAATATTTACAAATTTCATTAAACCAGGATTAGAAGATTTATGTATAAGTCGTACAACATTTGATTGGGGAATTAAAATGCCAAATGACCCTAAACATGTTTTATATGTATGGGTTGATGCATTAACAAATTATATTACAGCATTAGGATATATGTCTGATGATGAAACATTATTTAAAAAATATTGGCCAGCTGATTTACATATAGTTGGTAAAGAAATAACAAGATTTCATGGAATATATTGGCCAATTTTCTTAAAAGCATTAGGCTTAGAAATGCCAAAAGAATTATATGCACATGGATGGCTTGTAATGAAAGATGGTAAAATGTCAAAATCTAAAGGAAATGTTGTTTATCCAGAAGTTTTAATTTCAAGATATGGATTAGATGCTACAAAATATTATTTATTAAGAGAAATGTCATTTGGACAAGATTCATTATTTACACCAGAGGGATTTGTTGAAAGATTTAATTCAGATTTATCAAATGATTTAGGAAATCTTTTAAACAGAACTGTTGGTATGATCAATAAATATTTTGGCGGAACAATTCCTGAATTCTCAAATAATTCAGAAGAAAACGAAATTGACAAAGAGTTTAATACATACATAATTGAACAAATAAGTAAAATAGAAGAACAATTAGACACATATCATATAAGCAATGGCTTAGCTGAAATATGGGTAATAATTTCTAGAACAAACAAATATATTGATGAAACAATGCCATGGACTCTTGCTAAAGAAGATAATAAAGATAGATTAGCACAAGTAATGTTTAATCTAGCAGAAACTTTAAGAAAAGTTGCAATTTTAATAATTCCATTTTTACCTGAAACATCTAAAAAAATGTTTAATCAATTAGGAATTACAAATCAAGAGTTAAAAACATGGGATAGTTTAAATAATGGAAAATATGAAATTGGAACAAAAGTAATTGAAAAAGGTGAACCTTTATTTGTCAGATTAGATAAAGATGAAGAAATAGAGTTTATTAAATCAAATATGAAATAATTTTACAATTATGACATGATTTTTGTAAAAAAGAGAAAAAGAAGATATGTCACTAAGTAAAAATGACATATCTTCTTTTTTTATATTATTGTTTATATCAAAAGAAAGGAAAAATACATATGAAAGAAGAATTTATAGAATTGCTTAGAAGTACTAATAGAGAAGGAATTGAAGACTTAATCAAATTTATCGAAGATAAAACAGATTTCTTCACAGCTCCAGCAAGTACAAGATATCACGGAAGTTATGAAACAGGGCTTTTAGAACATAGTATGAAGGTATATGAAATTTTAAAGCACAAAGCTAAAAACAATGTAATGAAAATGGAATGGCAAGATGATACTCTAATTATTTCAGCATTATTACATGATATTTGTAAAGTTAATTTTTATAAAGTAGATTACAGAAATGCAAAGAATGAAAGAGGAGAATGGGAAAAAGTTCCATACTATACAATTGATGATACAATACCTTTTGGACATGGTGAAAAATCAGTTATGATGCTTACAGAATATATTAAACTAACACCAGAAGAAAAATACGCAATTCGTTGGCACATGGGATTCACAGAACCAAAAGAACAGTATTCTACAATAAGTGCAGCTTTTAAAAGATATCCATTAGCGCTTTTATTACATGAAGCTGATTTGGAATCTACATATTTTTATGATATATAAAAAAGTTAATTTTTTGGATGGTTCTAAAAACTTAAAATTAGTTTTAGAACCGTCCAAAAAATCGCAATCGGAAATATTCATTTTAGTTCCACAAGCAAGAAAAGAGGTGCAAAAGAAAAAATGGTAAAACAATTCAATAAAAAAGATATAGACATAATTATGAAAATATGGAAGGATAACAATCAAAGATTTCAAGGATTTATTGAAAATAATTATTGGATAGATAATTACGTTAAAACAAGAGAAAAATTTATTAACAGCAAAATATTTGTTTACACAGAATCAACTGAAATCAAAGCCTTTATTGTATTTGATGCAAACGGAAATGTTATAAATATTCAAGTAAAACCTGAAATTCAAAGAGAAGGAATTGGTGAAATTTTACTTCAAAAAGTAAAACAAGAAAACAGCAACCTTTATGTTGATATTTATGAAAGAAACACCAATGCAATGCTATTTTTTAAAGCAATGGGATTTAGAAAATCACAGGATTTTATTGATGAAGAAACCAATGAAAAAATTTGTAGTATGAGTTGGAATAAAGATAATGTTACTAATTCAACATTTATTTATTTTGATAATAGCATTTCAAACGAATTAATAAACAAATATGATAAGATAAGCCAAATTCAGTTCTATAACATACATACTATTACTCAAGATGCAAATAATATGTCTAATATTAATATTTCAAATAGCATAGAAAGAAAAAATGAGACAATGTATATTTCAGATTATATTGATATTAGAAATAAAATAAATAGTATAATAAAAACTGCTAATACTACAATCTTTTTTGATTGTAATAACGATTATAGCTATTTATTTAATCTGATAAAAGATGTTGTTATGGTAAAAAATACTAATCTAAAAATAGTTATGCATAAACCATTTTCTGTAGAGGGTGGTAGAAAGGCTAAATTATATGAAGAGGTAAAAAATAGTTTCAAAGATTATAATGTTATAGATGTTGATTATGAAGCTATTGGTCAAAATCAAAATATAACATTTAAAGAGGCTTTTGAAAAAAGAGATGAAGAACTATTAAAAATGATTATCAATCAATAGTAAAAAGGTATTAAAACAGCCAGTTGATTTAAAAATTACAATTAAATTTGAAAAAGTTTTGCTTTGACATTTTAATAAATTATGTGTATAATGACATTCGATAGCTGAAAGGTGGTGAAAAAAATGAAAAAAGCAATAAAAATTTCTGCAATTTTAGCAATTATAGCCATGTTAATGTTAGCTTTAACAGGATGTGGTAAAGACGAATCTAAAAATAAATCTAGCAATAACGATAATTTAGTTGCTACAAAAAGTGGCGAAGATAGTTTCTTTGGAAAATATGAGGAAACAGTTGAAATATCATTCAAAGATAACAAAGCTGATAAAATCGTTATGACAAGAGAATTAGAAGATGAAGAAAAAGCTGAAAGTATCTCAAGTGTTTTTGAATACTTAGATGAAAGCGAAATGGAAGGTATGAAGGTTGAAAGAGATGGTAAAAAAATTATCATTACATTAGAACCAAAAACATTCGCTGAACAAGAAAGCTTAAATGATGAAGATTTATCAAGAGATTCTTTGAAAAAAGAATTAGAAGAAGATGGATATGAAATAAAATAGTTTTATTAAGGAGACAGTTCTAAAGGATATACTTTAAGAACTGTTTTTTTGCGACTTTCTATATTTTATTTTTTGTCTTTTTTCAAAACAGATATTAGGGATTACCTTTAGGATAATGATAAAATACAGAAAGAGTTAGATATGGATATTGAAATTATCTACCTCTTATTATATAATTTAAATAGTTACATGTATTGTTATTATGCAGAATAATAAAATTTAAGTAAAGGAGAAATATTATATGAAAAAAGGTAGTGTAAAAGTATTAATAATTACAGCAATTATTATAATACTGATATTAAGTTTAATAGGAATTGGATATGCATTTTATTTAAAGAAAAAAGACAGAGAAAAAGAATTAAATACACCTGATAGTGTAGTTTCAAGTTTTATCGAAAATATTAATAATCAGAATTATGAAAGTGCGTATAATTTACTTTCAGAAGAGAGCAAAAATAAAGTGTCTATGCAAGATTTTGAAGCTAAATATAAAGAAATAAATGATGAATTATATATAACAAAAACAGACATTAGTAATATAAGAATTGATAAAGTGGATGTTAATAATTCTAATGTAATGTATACAACAAAATTAAGTTCTGCATTTGGAGAAATTGATTATGAAAATGTTATACATCTGCAAAAAAAAGAAGATAAAAAATATTATATTGATTGGGAGTATAGTTCAATTTATCCTGACTTGCAAAAAACAGATAAAATCGATATAGATAAAGAATATGCTAAAAGAGGTAGTTTGATTGATAGAAAAGGAATCTTACTTGCAGGAAGTGGTTATATTGCTTCAGTTGGGTTAGTGCCAGGTTGGATGAATGAGGAAACAAAAGCACAAGATATTGCAAAGGTGGCAGAACTATTAGGTATGACGGTTGAAAATGTAAATAAAAAGATGAGTGCATCTTATGTAAAATCAGATACATTTGTTGAACTAGCTACGATTTCAAAACAAAATCAAACAACTTTATATGGTTTAAATGCAATTGATGGTGTAAAGATAAAAGATATTTCTTCAAGGGTATACCCATTGGGTGAAAAAGCTGCACATTTAACAGGGTATGTTCAAAAAGCAAATGCTAAAGATTTGGAAAATAATAAAACTTATGATGAAAACAGTTTAATAGGTAGAGCAGGGCTAGAAAGTGCATATGAGGATAGATTAAAAGGAAAAGATGGATATGAGATAAATCTTCTAAATGAAAATGGAGATAAAAAGAAGACAATCTTTAAAACAGAAAAACAAGATGGGGAAAATATCAAATTGACAATAGATTCTGATATACAAGAAGCGGTTTATAATACATATTCTGGAGATAATAGTGCATCTGTTGTTATGAATCCTAAAACAGGCGAGGTTTTAGCCTTAGTAAGCACTCCTTCATATGACCCTAATAAATTTGTAATAGGAATGTCAACAAATGAATGGAATGAATTAAGTAATAATTCTAATAATCCTTTATTATCAAGATTTACAAAATGTTATGCACCAGGCTCATCATTTAAGCCAATAACAGGTGCAATTGCTTTACAAACAGGGACAATAACTGGTGAAACAGAATATGAACCTAGCGGAACAAGTTGGCAAAAGGATAATTCATGGGGTTCATATTTTATAACAACTTTAAAAACATATGATGGAAACACTAATCTACAAAATGCTTTAATTAATTCGGATAACATATTTTTTGCAAAAACAGCATTAAAAATAGGTGCTGAAAAAATGGAAGAACAATTAAAAAATATTGGATTTGAGAATAATATAGAATTTGAAATTGCTCTTTCAAATTCAAAGATTTCAAATGAAGGAAAATTTACAGGTGAGGTTCAATTAGCAGATAGTGGGTATGGTCAAGGTCAAATACTTGTAAATCCAGTTCATTTTGCAGCCATTTATAGTAGCTTTGTAAATGATGGGGATATGATAAAACCATATTTAGAGTTTAAAAATGATGGTGATGCTGAATATTTAAAAGAAAATGCTTTTTCAAAAGAAGTTGCTGATGAGATTAAAAGTGATTTAATACAAGTTGTCGAAAATCCTGAAGGAACTGCATATCCTGGAAGAATCGAAGGATTAACAATTGCAGGCAAAACTGGTACTGCAGAAACAAAAGCTTCAAAAGGTGAAAGCGCTAAGGAGTATGGATGGTTTAATGCTTTTGTAGCTGATTCTGGTAGCGAAAATCAATTGTTGATTGTAAGCATGGTTGAAAATGTTGAGGATAAGGGCGGAAGTTCATACGTTGTAAATAAGGTTAAGGGAATTTTTGAAAATTGCCGTTGATTTTAAAAAGAGTTGTTTTTGCAACTCTTTTTTGTATTTATTATAAAGTTGGACCACCGAAAGTTTAAAAATTATGTAACTACCAAAAATATATGTTACATTGCGTAAGCTTGCTGGTCGACATTGCTGACGCTCGTCTCCCAAACTGCGCGCTTGTACTCCATTGTAATATATATTTTTTGTAGTTACATAATTTTTAAACTTTCGGTTACTCTACTTTCTTTGGCTATTGACAAGGTATGATATAATACATAAAGTGAAATGGAGGAATGTGAAATGGAAAATAGAATTACGCCAATAACATTATTAACAGGTTATTTAGGGGCTGGAAAAACAACATTAATGAATCATGTATTAACAAATCAAGAAGGCTATAAGGTTGCGGTAATTGTTAACGATATAGGTGAAGTTAATATAGATGCAAAATTAATTGCTGATGGAGGCTTTATTCAAGAAAAAGATAGCGGAAAAGTTGTTCCATTATCTAATGGTTGCATTTGTTGTACATTAAAAGAGGACTTAATGCAACAAATCGTAGATATATTAAAAACTAGAAAATTTGATTATATAATGATTGAAGCAAGTGGTATTTGTGAACCATTACCAATTGCTCAGACTATTACAGTTTTATCAAATTCTTTAGAACGATATGGACTACCAAAAATGTGTAGATTAGATAATGTTGTTACTGTTGTTGATAGTATGAGATTAGCTACTGAGTTTGGTTGCGGTGAAAACCTAGTTAAAGAAGATATTGATGAAGAAGATATTGAGAATTTATTAATAGAGCAAATTGAATTTTGTAATGTAATTGTTTTAAATAAAGTTGATGATATAACAAAAGAACAGTTAAATACAGTTAAAGCTGTTATTAAAAAATTACAACCTACAGCCAAAATAATAGAAACAAATTATGCCAAAGTTGATGTAAAGGAAATAATGGATACAAATAATTTTGACTTTGAAAAAATCACAAGTTCTGCTGGATGGATTCAAGAACTTGAAAAAGACGATAACGATATTGAAGATGAAGATGAACATTACCATGAGCATGATGAACACGAACATGAACACGAACATGAGCACGATGAGCATGAACATCACCACGAACATGACGATGACGAAGAAGAACATGGACATAACCATAAAGAACATGGTCACCACCATCACCATGACCACAACCATGAAGAAGGGGAAGCAGAAGAATATGGTATTTCAACATTTGTATATACATCAAGAAAACCATTTGATGTTACAAAATTTGAAAAATATATAAATGAAAATTTCCCAAAATCAGTTATTAGATGTAAAGGGTTAGTATGGTTTAAATCTGATTATGATATGTCATATTTATTTGAGCAAGCAGGAAAACAATTTAAAGTTTCTGAAACAGGATATTGGCTAGCATCTGCACCAAAAGAAGACTTAGAGCAAATTGTTGCAAATGATCCACAAGCATTAAAAGATTGGGACGATGAAGTTGGTGATAGAATGGTTAAATTAGTATTTATCGGAAGAAAAATGGATAAGGAACAGATTATTGAGGATTTAAATCAATTATTTTAATAAACTAATTTAGAATAAAAATTAGCATAATTAAAGATGTATTGTAAAAGTATATAAAGTATCAAATAAAAACCTCCAATCATATTATAAAAAAAATATGATTGGAGGTTTTTTTATGGATTATGAAATAATGATGAATGGTAATGTAAAATTAGGACAAATAGCTCCTGACTTTGAAGCTGAAACAACAATGGGAAATGTAAAATTGACAGATTATAGAGGAAAATGGCTTGTATTTTTTTCACATCCAGGTGATTTTACCCCAGTGTGGGCTGTAATATAGGGATATTTTTTAAGGCTTAGTATATATGTGGTTTGTTGCTGTTTTAGGTATTTGTTTTGCAGTAGGTTCGTCAAAGTGGTTAAGTTATATAATCCTTAAATGATTACATAACTCAATTACTTTGGCTGCTCTAAGTGGTAGTTTTTATATGAACAAACTATTTATAAAAGAAATTAACAGTTTGAAATTGAAGACATCTATTTCGTATAAGATATATAAAGCGGAAAAAATATATACTATGAATAAAGTTACTGAAATAGCTAGACTAGGTAGAACAAGAGTTAATAAGATATTAAATAGAAATCAAGAATATACATTAAGATACGAACGAAAAAAAGGTACATATCTTTAAAGAGAAATGAATTATCTGGAAAATCAAAATTATAAGGAGAATCAAAACAATTAGAAAAGATTGACAAACTTTACATAATATTTTATAAACACCAATAAGGAGGAAATCACATGGAGAACTACTTAGATTTAATCAATGACTATTTAAAGGAACGGAATGATTTAATGTGTTTTAATTCTTATAGTAATGATGTAAGATTATTCAAAAATCATATCGTAAAGACCTTTATTAGTCGAGAGCGGATGGAAAAATGTATTGTAGGATTGCAGATTATGAGCAATACTACAATAAATGTACCAACAGTGCAGTTTGTAAGTCCGGAAAGAAACGTAATAGTTGAAAACTACATTGCGGGAGTTGCGCTAAATGAGTATACTACCCATTTAACAAAGAAGATTTTATACGAAATTGGAAGATTGATGGGGAATTTCCATAATGTGAATGTTAGTAGTCACAATGATGAAAACACTTGGGTTGTTACGATTTTGGCAGATATGGGAGGAATTAGGCAAAAGTTAGCACCTTACGAAGAAGATTTCATCGAGAGTATGTTTTTTGTAGAAAATGAAAGCAAAAAAATATTTCAGGAGTTGCACTTTACATATGTTCACGGAGATTTCAGACCAGCAAATATTATTTTTAGTCAAACGGAAGGAAAATATTATCTGATTGATTTTGAGAATTTTATGGTTGGCGATCCTACTCTTGATTTGTACAAGATGCTTAGCGTACTCAAGTCAAATGGAAATTATAACAGTGAAGATGTTACAGCGTTTTTAAATGGGTATTCAGATGTTAGAGCACTTCCTACAAAACTGGTTGATAAATGGACTTTTTATGACGTTTATTATTCATTAAGAAGTGTTCGAAGGGCAATCAATGATAATACTTTCAGAAATTCAGATGATAAATACATTAAGAATGCTGACATGAGTGCCCAGAGAAAAAATCCACAAACTCTTATGATGGCAAATTGGTTGGAAGAATATGTGAATAATTTACATTAAGTGTGTTTGGGCAATGAAATATTTTCATTGCCCACTATTTTAAAAATAGAAAAATATTTTCATAGTATAAAAATGGCAAATAGAAAAGGAGTATATATGATATTAGATGAAGGAGATATTATAACGAAAGAGAACTATGCCAATTATATGGGTGAGATAATTAAGGAAGGATTAGCAAATCCTGTGGTTAGAAAAATGTGTACACAGAGTAGAGGAATGAGTCCTGAGGATATAAAAAAAGTAGAAAAGGAATTTTGTAGATTTGTCGGATATTGCATATTATTTAGAAGTTCCAAAAATGTTGGTGAATATATGTTTCTGCATAATAGGGAAGAACAAATGAGATTTCTTAAGGAGAAAATTGCAGAAAAATTAGGAATTCCTAAAGATGAGATTGACTTAATTTTCAAGAAATGTTGGGTTGAATATAAGGATACTATACCATGTTTAATGTTTGTTCCAGTAAAAGATGTTGGGATAAATGATGATATTGAAATTGAACAATATTTAGATGATGAAGGTATGGAGTTATTATTTGATGATATTATTCTAGGAAAAGTTAATCCTGGGAAAAATTATTGTTGTAAAAAGTCAATTCAACCAGAAAAACTTTCATGTGTGGATTTATCACCAATTCTTCCAAGATTTATTATTGGTAGAGAGAATACAAATGAAAGTACAGATGTTTTGAATCAATCAAATATTCAACATGGAGAAGATGAAAGATAAAAAATACTGTTTAATAAATTTTAATATTGTTGTATAATGAATACCAAGGAGGTAAGGTATGTGTTCAAATAAATATAAAAATATACAGTTAACCACTCAAATAGATGAAGCAAACTGTATAACGCACTCAGGTAGATTTCATGTCGACGATGTTATATCAACAATTTTTTTAAGTAAGATAATTGATAATGTAATCTTATCAAGAGTTCCTACTATAGGAAATAAAGATGTAAAAGATAAAATTGTTTATGATATAGGGTTAGGGGAGTTTGATCATCATCAAAAGAGTAGAAATGGTCAAAGAAATAATGGAATATTTTATTCATCTATAGGTCTATTATGGAGAAAATTTGGTAAGGAATACTTGAAGAAAATAGGAGTTAAATATATAGATAAAACATTTGAATATATGGATAGGGAATTAATACAAAATATCGATGCAGCAGACAATATGCAATTTGAATATGTAGAGAACAAAATATCGCCAGATTTTATTAAGCTGTGTAATCCTCGGATGGAATGAAGATATCTCAGAAGATGAGGCTTTTGTGAATGCACTAAGCTTAGCTGATGGATTTTGGGAGGTTTATATAAAAAATGCAATAGCCGAAGTAGAAGGAATAGAAGTTGTTTTAGATAAAGCATCAAATTGTAAAGATTATTATTTAATATTTGACAAAGAAATGCCATACAAAAAAGCATTTCAGCTATCTGATAATAAGAAAATAAAATATGTAATATATAAATCTAGAAGGGAAGGATACGAAATTAGAACTGTGATAGATTCATGTAAATTTAAAGATGAAATAGTTTTGTCTAAGGACATAAATGATTCAAAAAAAATAACGGGAATAAATGAATTAACATATGTAGATAATCACGGAAAACTATGTTGTACGGAAACTTTAGATAGTGCAATTCAACTTGTAAAATATAATGAAAATAAAATAAAAGTATAAGGAGGATTTTTTATGCCATATCAATTTTTAGATAGTAATAGCCAGTTTTCCAAATCATTTAATGCAATTTCAGAAAGTGATTTTTATAAAGGATTAACTCCAGAACTGGGGTATCAACATAAGATAGGACATATTCAGAAAGTTATGTTATTTTCACAAATTATTGCGTTAAGTGAGAATTTAGATGAAAGACAAATGAGAATTTTATTAGCCTCAGCTGCTTTCCATGATTCTGGTAGAACAAAAGATAGAGATAATGGTGAACATGGAGTTCTTAGTGCAGAAATTGCAGGGAACTATTTTAAAGAAAATTCAATTAATCCATACGGAATAACACAAGATGAAATAGGGATTGTTCAAGTAGCGATTGCTTATCATGTTATTAACGATACTATTCCAGGAGAAGTAGATGAGAAAATAATGTTAAAGCTATGTAGAGATTATGGCGTAGATGAGACCGAAGATTTAGAAAAGATAAAACAAGTATCTGCTATAATAAAGGACGCAGATGCTTTAGATAGAGCAAGATTTTCGTCAAAATTATCATCTAGAAATAGTCTAGATCCAAAATTGTTAAGAACTGAAACAGCTAAAAAGAATTCTATTATGGAGTTTGCAATGAAAATTAATCAAGCATACGCTGGATATATATTAAGAGAAAATTATCCAAATGAACCAATTGAACAAGGTGATAATGCAAAAACACTACAATTTTTAAGATATGATTATAAAGTAAAAAATGGTGGAGTGCGTAAAGTAGAAAAAGATGTTCCAGTAAGATTCGTAATATCTATGCTTAGCGAGATTTTGAAGTCTATGATAGAAAAAGATAAAATAGAAGACAATGAATTAGAATTGTAATTTCAATATATAAACACTGAATTTAAGAATTTGTTTAATAGTAGGACTCTTCAGCACCTGATGTTGAAGAGTTTTTTATGATATTAAAATGGAATTAAAAGATATTTTATGATAGGTTATGCAAAATTAATACCAGATTTTACGGCAAAAGTCCCACTGGGACATTTATATGAATAAAAAATAGGATAAAAAAGTAAGAACAAAAAACATAGGACAAATAAAGAAGGACTAGAATATTGAAAATTTGATAGTATAATAGGTATAGTGGAGAAAACAAAAACAACTCCACTATTTATTTTGCGCAAAAATGTAATAAAAAATGTCTGACAAATGTCATACAAATTAGTGGCTTGTAATACTAGTTAAAGGCTCTGCCTTCAAGCTGTTTAACGTTATCTGTCCGACAACTATTCTTGCTCTACGAGTTAATTATGAAAAAATTAGAAAGAGATATCTAGAATTGAAGTGACACCTAAAATGTTCACATCAAAATTAGATATTTCTTTTTATGCAATTGAGCCCTTACAGAAATATGCAAAGAAAAGAATAGTACATACTGAAAAAATTGAAAGGAGGTAAAATATTGTAAAAAATGCCAATACCTATAATTGTGAACGACTCTCTCCAATAGCTACAAATAACTATATAAGTGGTCAAAAGGAGCTATCACCTATAGTGAATAAGTGTAAAGATATAAAAAGAAATATAACAAATAAAAATAATTATATAGAAAGAGAGTATCCAGACGAATACTGGAATCAATTCTATGTAAATTGAAATTACTATTTTAATAATATAGAGGATTAATGCATACGTTTTAAATTTTATAAGTAGAGAAGAAAAAAGAATATATATATTCTAAAAACATAATATATACTACGGAGGAACATTATGAGAGTACTGAAATCAAAATACAATCAAATTACATATATTCAAATATATCTCACCAAAGAAGAAATGCAAAATGAAGTAACACAAGAAAAAATAAAAGAAATAAAAAGCACAAATACCAAGGTAGCTATATTTGTAAGCGGATATAATGATTATTTAAAAATATTAGAAAAAATTATTATGTTTGAGGTGGAAAAAGACAATGCGATGTAATATAATGAGTTTAATATCTAAAACAGCAATTTACATATATATCAAGCTAAACAATAATTTCTAAAAGAAACGAAAGGAGCGGATATATATGAGAGTAGTAGGATATTGTAGATTAAGCAGAGATGAAGACAAAGAAAATTATTCAAGCATAGAAGAACAGAAAGTAATACTTCAAGACTATGCAATAACTAGGGGTTGGAGAATATCGGAAGATGATTTCTACATAGATGACAATTTTTCAGGTTATACTTTAGATAGACCAGAGTTCTCAAAAATGATTAAAAAAGTACATACTGGAGAAATAGATGTTGTACTAGCAAAAGATCTTTCAAGAATAGGCAGAAATAATGGCAAAGTTTTAGTATTAATAGATGAGTTCAAAAATATGCAAAAAAATTTAATATTAGTGTCAGAAATGGGAGGAAGTTATGATGTTCTAAATGATAGAGATGACACAATAGGAATTACAACTTGGTACAATGAAAGATATGTAAAAGACTGTTCTAAAAAGACAAGAGACCATATGTATTCAAAACAAAAAACAGGAAGACTTATAATGGGAAATCATTATGGATATATAAAAGATAAAGATGACCCAACTAAACTTTATATAGATGAAGATATAAAGCCTGTTATTCAACTCATTTTTAAATTATACATAGATGGCTATGGAATGAAGAAAATAACAGACATACTAAATGAAAAATATAGCTATCCAACGCCATCTGTATATTATCAAAAAAAACATTTAGAAAGAGGACGTATTTATAAACACCCAGTTCAAAAACTATGGTCAGATTATATGATAAAAAATATTCTTGGTAATGACATATATTGTGGAACCTTAAGAACACACAAAAAGAAGACTTTATCAATTAGAGGTAAAGCAATAAAATTGCCAGAAAGCGAACACTTTATCTTTGAAAATCATCACGAGGCAATAATATCACCAGAAACATTTAAGCTAGCAAATGAAATAAGAAAAAGAAAAGTAGCTATGAGCTCAAAAAGTCGGAAGGGCAAAACGAAACTATTTCTTTGGAGGATTTTGCAAATGTGCAGAATGTGGTAGAGCAGCATCCGGAATGGTTATTAGAAGAAAGAATAACAAAAAAGCTTATGAATGTAACGACTATAAAAAATATGGACCAAAAAGATGTAAGGTGCACGAAGTGCCAGAAGAAGATATGTGGATTCAATTTAAAGAGTTTTTAAAAGCAACGAGAATGGTCTATTTTAACAAAATAAATGAAATCAGGGTCTCACATTGTCAAAAGAATAAACAAAACAATAAAAAGAAATTACAACAAGAATTAGAACAGACCAACTTAGAATATAAAATGTTATTACAACAGAAAATAAAAGACTTATCAACGATAATCAATATAGAACAAAGAGAACTTATAACAGATACATATACTAAATTGGAAAAAGAAAAACTAGATACTATAATTAAATTAAAGAAAATGCTTGAAAAGCAAGAAGAACAATTAATTACAGAAAAAATAGAAAACATTAAAACGGCAATAAACTATTTTGATGAAATAATTAATTGTGAAGAACCAAGCAGAGCAATGCTTGAATACATAATCGATACAGTATGGATTTATCATGACAAGACTGTAAAATTTGATTTGAAAGCTAATATTAAGTTACTGACATAGTACAAATAGAATTTTTAATTAATCAACAGTAATTTAAATTTTGTAATAAAAAAACACAAATATGTTTAGGGATTCAGAAGAGATTATAAGGGTTATCTAGATTTAATTAACCCAAAATTGTATAGTAGCCAAACTTGTCTGAAGTATGTGTGATAGGAAATATATTAACAACGGAGTACGAGGCGTGCAGTTTGGCAGATACCCATATTAAGGAGCATACCCCAGTATGTACAACAGAAATTATAGCCTTTTCAAAAGCAAATAAATATTTCGAAAATATAAATACCTGTTTATTACGGTTTAAGTGTAGATTCAAATCCATCTCATTTAGAATGGTTGTATAATATATATTGTATGACAGGAATTACAGTGCCATTTCCGATAATATCAGATAGAAATGGACAAATTTCAAGGAAATATGGAATGATAGCATCAGATATAAGTAATACAGAAACAGTAAGGAATGTTTTTATAATTGATGATAAAGGAAGAATACGAACTATATTAGTGTACCCAATGAATGTAGGAAGATGGATTCCAGAGATTTTAAGAATTGTAAAAGCTTTACAAACTGCAGATTATAATCATTCAGCAACTCCTGCCAATTGGCTACCATGCAATCCAGTGATTGTGCCAATTCCAGAAACGTTTAAAGGATTAATGAAGAGAAATAAAGAAATTGAAACTAATAATAATGGAATAAGTTGGTATTTGAGTTTTAAAAAATCTGAAAATTGTGATAATTAAAATATTCACTGTAATTTCACATAGATTTCACAATAAGATGGTATATTATAAAAAAATATGTTATAATTATTTTATCAAACAATAAAGTAGTAAAAAAATAGCAAAAAAAGTATAAAAAGGAAAGGAGCAATACATATAAAAAGCATTAAATGTATTGAAAATATATAAATGAATAAGATAATTGACAAGCAAAAAAATGTTAAAAATAAGCCAAATAAAGAAGACAATATAAATGTAAAATTAGATACTGGAGAAAATCCAAGTGAAAGTAAAAAAACGAATAAAGAAAAAAGTAATAAAAAACAAATGAAAGCATTAAAAATAGTGCTTGGAATATTTGTTGTAGCTATAATTATTGGAGTACTTTGTTACTTTATTCCAATAATGAAAAACATATCAACTCCTGAAGGAAAAATTGAATTTAAAGACAAAATTCAACACTCAGGATTTTTAGGAATGTTAACACTATTTGGATTACAAGTAGCACAGATATTTTTATTTATAATTCCAGGAGAGCCAATAGAAATAGTATCTGGCATGTGTTATGGAGCATTTTTGGGAACAGTTTTTATTTTAGTTTCTTCAGGAATTATATCAACTGCAATATTCTTTTTAGTTAGAATGTTAGGTAAGAAATTCGTGTATGAGTTTAGTGATGAAGAAAAAGTTAAGAAAATAGAGAACAGCAAATTATTTCAAGATCCTAAAAAAACGGAAATGATAATGTTAATCTTATTCTTACTTCCGGGAACGCCAAAAGATTTATTAGTTTATATAGCAGGACTACTGCCAATTAAACCATCAAGATTTATTATTATTTCAACATTAGCAAGAATTCCATCAATAGTATCATCAACATATGCTGGGGAAAAAATCCTTGCAGGGAATTTTAAAATGGCAGCCTTAATTTATATAGTTATAATTGCAATTGTAACAATATTTATTTTTATTGTTAATAAATTAGATAAAAATAAAGTCACAGAAGAGGCGTTAAGGACAATCAAATAATAAATTTAAATAAAAACTATACATAATTATCAAAAAAGACTTGAAATTGAGTTAGAATATGATATAATATGAAACGTATTATGTAAAAAACAAATTAGAAGGGATAATATGTTAAGTAGTTTAGATAATAAAATAAGAATATTAGTTGTCGAAGATAGTCAAAATATCATAGAAGGTTTAAGATATCTATTACAAAAAGAAGGTTTTGAAGTTAATATTGTAAATGATAAGAAAAATGCACTAAAATATATTGATTCAGAATATTATGATTTATTTTTACTAGATGTTGAGTTACCAGATGGAACAGGATTTGAAATTTGCAAATCTATAAAAAACATTACAAATAAACCAATAATATTTCTATCAGCAAGGGCAGAAGAAACCAATATAGTATACGGATTAGATATTGGTGCAGATGATTATATAACTAAACCATTTAGAAATAGTGAATTAATTTCGAGAATAAGAAGTGTATTAAGAAGATACACTCTATATAAAAAAGATAAAAATATTTTAAATTATGGTACTTTAAAAATTAACTTGGACAAAGCCAAAGTATTTAAAAATTCAGAAGAAATCTATTTAACAAATTTGGAATATAAAATATTATTAATGTTTATAAATAATGCAAATCATATTATAACAAGAGATGAATTACTGGCAAAAGTATGGGATATAGAGGGCAATTATGTGAATGATAATACTCTATCAGTATATATAAAAAGACTAAGACTTAAAATTTCAGACAATAATAAAAAGTCTCAATCAATACAAACGGTTAGAGGAATGGGATATATATTAAATACAATAAGTGACTAAAATTTAATAATTTTAGTCACTTATTTGTCATTTAAATCTTTTATAATAATGTTTGTTGTCAACGTATAGATAATTCACCCAACAAAGAAAAGCGAAAACAAAAAGGAGAGTTTTTATGACAAAGTACTTTAAAACAAATAATGTTATTGTTAGAAGATTTGAAATGAAGGATGTTAAACAAGCATATCAAAATCTATCAGAAGAAAATAATGTGATTGATAGTGATAAAGATAGCGGAAAATTAGATAATGTAAAAAACGAAAGCATAAAGTTTAAAGGTATAGAAAATACAAAAGTTATAATTAAATCTGCAATTAATGAATTTTACACAGACGAGCCTATTTGGGCTGTTGAAGATAAGAAAAACAAAAATCTTGTAGGTGGTATAAGAGTAAGCAATTATTCGCCAAAGAACAGGATGTGTAATATTTCTTGGAGAATGTCTTACAAGTATTGCAACGATAAATTTATGAAAGAGGCTTTAATCCAAATTTTTAAATTTTTGTTTACCAAAAAGAGTATAGAATTAGTTGAATGCTCTTTTTTTGAACAAAGCCAAAGAAATAGCCTTATTCTTGAAGAAATTGGAATGAAAAAAGAAGCAATATTAAGAGATAGACGAATAAATGAAAAAACAAATAAAAAGGAAAACTTTGTTATTTATTCAATTAATAAACAAGAATTTTTTGATTTGTTAAGTCAAAATAAAAACATGAAAAGTAAAGTATGTAAATATATGAGAATAAAAGTTTAAAAAATAAGCATAATAAAAAAGGGTGAATTTTATGGATAAGAATCAAAAAATAAATTGCACAGTAGGAAGTTGTAAGTTTAATAATAGTGAGAGCGATGAATGTATTTTAAAACAAATTGTTGTTACACCTATGACTGATTGCCATACTAAAAAAGCTGACGAATCAATGTGCAGTAGTTACGAGTTTGATAAGTAATTTTTTGGGACGGTTCTAAATGTTCAATATTTAGAACCGTCCCAAAAAATTAAAACCATTCTAATTATATGAAAAAATATTGACAAAAAAGAAATTCAAACATACAATAAAGAAAAAATCAAAGGAGGAAAAAAGTATGTCATTAGTAACAACTAAGGAAATGTTTGAAAAATCAATGAAAGAAGGGTTCGCAATAGGGGCCTTTAATGTTAATAATATGGAAATTATTCAAGGAATTGTTGATGCTGCAGCAAAGGAAAATTCACCAGTGATTTTACAGGTATCATCTGGGGCTATAAAATATGCAAGAATTCCTTATTTAAAGAAAATGATAGAAGCGGCTTTAGAGGAGCATGATATTCCAATAGCTTTACATTTAGACCATGGACCAGATTTTGAAACATGTAAAATGTGTATAGATAATGGTTTTACATCTGTAATGATAGATGGTTCAAAATATGATTTTGAGGAAAATGTTGCTTTAACAAAGAAAGTTGTAGATTATGCTCATAGCAAAGGTGTTGTTGTTGAAGCCGAACTTGGTAAATTAGCAGGCATTGAAGATGATGTTAATGTTGCTGAATCAGATGCAATGTATACAGATCCTGAACAAGCAAAAGAGTTTGTTGAAAGAACAGGTTGTGATTCACTAGCAATTGCAATTGGAACAAGTCATGGGGCTTATAAGTTTAAAGGAGAAGCAAAACTAAGATTTGATATTTTACACAAAATAAAAGAATTAATTCCTAATACACCAATTGTTTTACATGGTGCTTCAACAGTTATTCCAGAACTTGTTGAATTATGTAATAACAATGGTGGAAACATTCCTGGAGCAAAAGGTGTTCCAGATGAAATGTTACATCAAGCAAGTGTTGAAGGTGTTTCAAAAATTAATGTTGATACAGATTTAAGATTGGCAATGACTGGCGCTATTAGAGAGGTATTTAATAATAGTCCAGAAGTATTTGATCCTAGAAAATATTTAGGGGCTGCAAGAGATATAATTTCAGAGACAGTTGAGCATAAGATTAGAGATGTGTTTGGGTCTAGTAACAAGGCGTAGTGCACAATTGGGGACGCGTCCGCGCTGTGCAATTTGCACAGCAGGGACGCGTCCCCAACTGTGCAAATTGACATAAATGCCAAAATATGCTATAATATTAGGGTATTAGTTTTACACACATAGGATGTTGAAATTTAAGGAGGATGTTTAATGGAAAATTTAAAAATGTTTAAAAGAATTTTAATTAGTGTATTATTTATAATATGCTTATTTTTATTGAAAAATAGCAATAGTGTAAATGCTACAACTAAAACAGAGTATAGATGGCCAATAGGAGGAGACAATGCAAATGAAACTTATATTGACTACGAGTATTATGGACAAGGATGGACTGAGCCTATTAAAGATGGAAAATCAGGGAGAGCATATACAGTAAATAATGAATTATGGCCAGATGAACAACAATTTTCGTCTACGAATGAATCACATTTTGGTATGGATATAACAGGTATTTATGGACATACATATCAAGTTGTTTCTGTTGTTGATGGAACTGTTTTGGAAACAAGTGCTACATATGCTCAAGAAAGTTGGTATAGTTATAAAGGTAATTTTTATCCTGATAATAATCAAAGACTAACATCAAGAGGTAAACATGATGGTGGAGGATATGGAAATTACGTTATTGTAAAAGATAATTCAAGCGATAAATGTTTCTTGTATGCACATTTAAAAGGTGGTAGTATAAAGGTTTCAAGAGGTGAACATGTATCAGTTGGTCAAGAAATTGCTACAATGGGAAGTTCTGGAGATTCAGGGCATATGCATTTACATTTTGAAATAAGAAAAAATAAAGAAAGTATGATTGCTTATTGGAACGAAGTGACAGGAATTCATAGGTTTCAAACAACAACTAATAATACGAACTATGACCCAAAAGATTTCATAGGTTCAACACCAAAATTAATTACTGATATTAGTTTAACAAAACCTAATAAAACACAATACATCCAAGGATTAGAAGAATTAGATTTAACAGGTGCAAAATTAACTGTAAAATATAATAGTGGAGTTACAGAAGAAATAGATTTGCCAAGTGATAATGTAACTGTAACAGGATTTAATAATAGTAAATTAGGAACACAAAATATCAATGTTGCATATGAAGGTGAAAATCTAAACTTTGAAGTTGAAATAATAAATACACCAGCTAAAAGAGAATGTGTTAAATTTATGAGATATATGAATTTTAGACAAATAAACATATATTATGATAAACCAGTGCTTGTTGAAAATCCACCAGTAGTAACAGTTAGAATTGGAAATGAAGTAAAAAATGCAAGATATATTGGAACAAGTATTGATAATAAAAAAATCGTATATAGAATTAATTATGATGAATTCGATATTTTCACAGAAGGCACTATATATATAAATTCAAAAGGAAAAGTAAGAGATTATAACACAAACACAGAAGTTGATTGCGTATTCAACAATATAACAATTGGTGATATAACTGGATATAAAATAGATAATACATTTATAGATATTTCAAAAGATCAAAAAGGAGACATCAATGGAGATGGAATAGTTGACGCAGTAGATACTTCATATGTATTATCATTATACTCAAAAAATGGTGTTAATACATCATTAACACCTGAAGAAAAAGCTATGATGAAAAAAGCAGATGTTAATGGAGATGGAATAGTTGATGCAAGAGATGCTTCATATATTTTAGCGTACTACACAAACTTATCAGTAGGTGGTACAACAGAAAAGAATTTAGCTGCAATAAAATTTGATATCAATAATGATAAAACAGTAGATAAAGATGACTATGAAGGATTGAAATTAAAAGTTGAAGCAGGAAATTATGACAAACAATTTGACGTAAATGAAGATGGTTTGTTAAATAATAATGATTTAGAAATTTTCAGAGAATTTATAAAAGAAAATGGAAAAAGAAGAATTTAATAAATAATAAAAGAGACGAATCTAAAAATAAAATTAGTTTTTAGATTCGTCATTTTTATTAGAAACTATCAATTAATTTTTTCATATCATCATACAAAGGGGCAACAATAACCATTTTTTTCTTGCTAATAGGATGAATAAAACTTGTTTTATAACTATGAAGTGCTTGTCTATTAATTAAATCAGATGAGTTACCATATAAAGTATCACCAATAATTGGATTACCTATATATGCAGTATGAACGCGAATTTGATGTGTTCTTCCAGTTTCTAAAATTAAATTAACTACTGAAAATTTGTCACAAGCTTTTATAACTGAATAATGTGTAATAGCAACATCTCCAGAATTATTAACACATCTTTCTATGATACTGCCTTCTTTTCGCGAAATTGGTGCATTAATTGTACCACAATTATTTGGTAATGTGCCTTCACAAATTGCAATATATTCTTTTAAAAACTGGCCATTTTTCATTTGCTTTACTAAGCATTCTTGAATATATTCATTTTTGGCAAAAATAACAACTCCAGATGTGTCTTTATCTAAGCGATTAACTGGTCTGATTTTTTTATGAAGATTAATACTATTAAAGTAATATTTTACACCATTTGAAATACTATCTTCAAAATGTAACATAGATGGGTGAATAGGGTATCCAGCAGGTTTGTTTATTATTAATAAGTAATCGTCTTCAAAAAGGATTTTTAAGCTCATTTTTGTTGGAACGATATTAGTGTTATCTTCATTATAATTCAACAAAATTTCGACAATATCGTTTGAATTAACCGGTGATTTTATGTTTGCAATTGAATTGTTTAAAAATATTAGATTATTTTTTTTCAATTTAGTTAATAATCTATCTGAAATTTCGAATTTTGTTTTTAGAACTTCCTTAATATTATCAAAGTGTTCATTTTCACTTATTTTGTATTTTAGATTCATTTAAATTTCCTCCAATGTTTTTAGAGATGAAATTATTATATAACAGTTTGTAATTTTTATCAATTAGTTAAGTATTTTTTTAGATATAGTTTGACAAATTACGTAAAACAAGTTACAATAGACAATAGAGTAAATTAAATAGTCGCGTATAGCAATTCCGAAAGGAAGCGTACGAGGAAAGTCCGGGCTCCATAGAGCAATGATGCTGGATAACGTCCAGTGAGGGAGACCTTAAGGAAAGTGCAACAGAAAATAACCGCCCATATGATTTCTTTATGAAATTTTATGAGCAAGGATGAAAAGGCGAGGTAAGAGCTCACCGCTGGTATGGTGACATACTGGGTCTGTGTAAACCCCATCTGGAGCAACACCCGAAAATAGAAGGCTAAGACTGCTCGTCATCTTCTGATTGAGGTGGCTTGAGACATATAGTAATATATGTACTAGATAAATGACTATTCAAGACAGAACCCGGCTTACAGATTTACACTGAATTTAATTTTTTTAGAAGTAGCAAGACAAGTTATAATTTGTTTTTGCTTCTTTTTTTTGCTTGTGCTACTCAGAAAACCAAAAATTAACTCACATTTAAACTTATTCTTGCAATAAAAAATAATATATAGTAAAATAGGGTGAAATTTAAAAAAAGGATGGAAGTTTTAAATGAATAGGACTAAAAGAAAAATATTTGAAGCAGCAATGGACCTTTTTGCACAAAAAGGATATGACGGAACAAGTGTAGAAGAAATTACTTCTGTAGTTGGGATTGCAAAAGGTACTTTATATTATCATTTTTCAAGTAAAGAAGAGATTTTATATTTCCTTGTTGAAGAAGGAATGAATTTATTAAAAAATAGCATTGAAATAAAAACGAAAAATTTCAAAAGTTCTGTAGATAAAATAAAAGCGGTTGTATTAATTCAAATAAAAAGCATTGTAAAATATGAAAATTTAATTACTCTTGTAATTGGCCAAATATGGGGAAATGAAGAAAGAAATTTGAAATGTAGAGAATATATATATGAATATATTAGGATTCTTGAGAATATAATAAAAGAAGGAATAGAAAAAGGGGAAATTATCGAAGGAAAGCCAGAAGTACTTGCATCTGGACTATTTGGTTTTACTTGCTCAGGTTTATTATATAAACTAAAAACCGGTAAAGAATTAGATATTCAAGAAACTTACAAAGAATTTAGTAATTATATTGTCAATGGCTTAAAAAAATCTTAATGATATACATTAGTAAACTATTGCACAATTAACTGAATTGTTGTATAATCTTCGATATAAAAAGGATATGGCATTAGCAATTTTATAAACAAGGAGGAGACATTACATGTTCGTGAATGAAAAATTGCAAGAATTTGAAAGATATATTAAAAACAAAAGAGTAGCACTGATTGGACTAGGAGTAAGCAATTTGCCGTTAATAGATTACTTTGCTGACAAAGGTGCTCAAGTTACAGTATTTGATAAAAGAAGTATAGATGAAATGGATAAAGATATACTTGATAAAATAACAGCTCGTTGCATTAATTTTTCATTTGGGGAATATAATTTAATAAATTTAATAGGATATGATTTGATTTTAAGATCTCCAACTTGTAGGCCAGATTTACCAGAGTTAAAAGCTGAAAGCGTTAGAGGGGCTATAATCACATCTGAAATAGAATTAGTAATGGAATTATGTCCTGGAAAAGTAATTGGAGTAACAGGAAGTGATGGAAAAACAACAACAGCTACTTTAATATATGAAATCTTAAAAGAAAAGGGATATCAATGCTATTTAGGAGGAAATATAGGTAATCCATTATTTACTCAGATAAAAGAAATGACACCTGAATGTATGGTAGTGTTAGAGTTAAGCAGTTTCCAATTAATGGGGATTCAAACTTCTCCAGAAATTGCTGTTATTACAAATATTTCACCTAATCATTTAGATGTACATACAAATTATGAAGAATACATAGATTGCAAGAAAAATATATTTAAATATCAGGATGAAAATGGAAAAGTAGTGTTAAATTACGATAATGATGTGACAAGATATTTTTCATCTGAAGCAAAAGGGAAAATTCGATTTTTTAGCAGCAAAAGTAGATTAGATAATGGTGTTATATATGATAATGGAGTTTTAAAATCATGTGAAGATGGTGTGCGTATGCATGTTTTAACAATAGATGAAGCAATTTCAATACATGGAATGCATAACTATGAAAATATATGTGCTGCTATTGCTGCTACTGAAGATTTTGCAAACCCTTATGTTCAATTAAGAGCTATAACAAAATTCAAAGGAGTAGAACATAGACTAGAATTTGTTAGAAATATTGATGGTGTAAAATGGTATAATGATTCAATTGGAACAAGCCCAACAAGAACTATTGCTGGTTTAAATACATTTAAAGAAAAAATAGTTTTAATTGCAGGGGGATACGACAAAAATCTTGATTATAAACCGCTTGCTAAACCGATTATTGATAATGTTAGTAAATTAATTTTAATTGGAGGCACAGCAGATAAAATAGAAGCTGAAGTAAAAGCCGTTATTGAAACTGAAAACAATGAAACTAAAAAGATTAATTTACCAATTTATAGATGTGATACATTAGAACAATGTGTACAAAAAGCAAAAGAAGTTTCTGAACCAAATGAGGTTGTATTATTTTCTCCAGCAAGTGCAAGTTTTGATATGTTTAAAAATTATGCTGAAAGAGGAGAAAAGTTTAAAAATTTGGTTATGAATTTGTAAAATAAATTATTTCAAAATTATATTTAAAAATTAGACATACAATATAATTAGGAATAAAATAAAATATAAAAAAATATAAAAAAGTTAATTAGAAAATAAGAGTGTCAAAAATACTTTCAAAACATATTATATAAAAATATGTTTAGGAGGTATTTTTTATGTATTATAATGTTTATGAAGATTATATGAAATCGGTTTTAGGGTATCCAACTAGTAATCAAAATACATATGATAATAATTGTAATTGCGGAATGAATTATAATAGCTATATAAATAGTAGAAATACTGATACATCTAATATTGAACAAATGTATCCAGAAATTTATAAATTAATAAATCCTATGGTATGTAGAATGTGTGATAATAATACTCAACCAATTTCAGAATATCTAATAGAACAAATGACTGATGATATTTATGATAATGTAGTAAATAGGGTAGAAATACAAAATGTAATAAATGTAAATATTGGAACAAGGGAAATGGCTGAAGACGAGGCAATGGAAAAAACAAAATTAGTAAATAATATAGCAAATTCCAATTTGTCAAATAACTCAAATTCGCTAACCTCAAGGTCAAGTAGTGCAAATACAGGTGCAAGCATGACAAATACAAATATATCAAATAATGTTCAGCAAAAAAATGAATCTCAAAAATTGATTGAAGAAAGAGAAAATCGTTCACCACAACCAAGAAGAAGAAATACACTGTTAAGAGACTTAATTCGTATTTTAATCTTAAATAGACTTATCAGACCACAACGACCACCAATGAAACCACCATTTAGACCAGGACCAGGTAGACCAGGATTTCCATATCCAGGAATGCCAGGAGGTCCAGCTCAACGACCACCAATGCCACGAGATACTTATAATTATGAGTTAAATGATTATATGCCATATATGTAAAAAATTGTATATAAAATTATAAAACAGGAAGAATAAAATTGTATTCATGTAAAATTGAATACAATTTTTTAATTTTTGTATTGAGGAGGGAGTTTATGAAGGTTAATGAATGTATGTGTCATGATGTATTATGGGTTAATCCAGGAACATCAGTATGTGATTGTGCTAACTTAATGGCAGAGCACAAAATTGGGTGTATACCAGTATGTGATGAAAATCAAAAGGTTGTTGGTATTATTACAGATAGAGATATTTTATTAAGGACTGTATGTAAAAATAAAAACACTAAAACAACACCTGCAAGCGATATAATGTCTACAAATGTATGGTGCTGTGATTCAAACGATCAATTAGATAAAGCACAAGAAATCATGTCAAAAAATCAAATAAGAAGATTACCGATACTTGAGAACGGAAAAATAGTTGGGATTTTATCAATAGGAGATATAAGTAGAAATCCTAATACTAATCAAGAAGCATATGTTATTACTTTTGATAATATTTGCAAAGGCGAAAATAAGAATAATGCCTAATCTAATACTCGGAATTGTTTTAAAAATCTAATTTGCAATGGCACAGCCATTGCAAATTAGATTTTTAGAATCGTCCCGAGTATTAGATTAAGCATTATTCTCCAAAAAACTCATAAAATTAATTATATAAAGAAAAATAACTGGATATAATACATAAGCAGGGAGTGAGATGGTGTATGATAGATTATAGTTATTGGTTAGATGTAATAAAAAAACTATTAGTATTTGCTTTAAGTGTTTTTTTAATATATTTTGGGTTTAAAATTAGTTTGTTTTACATTCCATTTTTAATAGCATTTGCAGTATCATTGTTAATAGAACCACTTATTAAATTTTGCATGAAAAAATTAAAAATGAAAAGGAAAGTTAGTGCAATACTTATTTTTATTATAATATTATCTATAATAATTGGATTAATAGGCTGGGGGATTGCTACATTAGTTTCTGAGGCGACTAATTTACTTAACAATATAAATTTTTATATTGATAAAGTATCAAATGAATCTCAAAATTTAATTTCAAGATTTAAATTTGATAAAATAAAAATTTCGCAGGAATTATTATCAATATTTCATAACTCAAGCGATGATTTCATACAAACAGCTTCTGATTGGGTAAAAAATATATTAACAAGAATGCTAAATACATTAACATCATTACCAAAAATTGGAATTTATATCGTAATAACAATATTAGCGTTATATTTTATGTGCACAGATAAAATATATATGTTAGAACAAATTGAACATCATTTACCTGAAAAATGGGTGAAAAATTTAAGTAGACACGTAAAAGCGCTTGTTAAAGCTTTAGGGTGTTATTTGAAGGCTCAATTAAAATTAGTATTAATTTCATTTATAATCTCTTTAATAGGATTATATATTTTTTCAATATCAGGAATGAATATAAAATATCCACTTATGATAGCAATAGGAATTGCAATTGTAGATGCTCTACCAATATTTGGTTCTGGTACTGTAATGGTGCCATGGGCAATAATATCAGCATTTAATGGAGATGTTAGACTTGGGGTGGCAATATTAGTGTTATGGATTGTGATGTGTGTTGTAAGACAAATTCTAGAGCCTAAAATTGTGAGTGGACAAATAGGTATACATCCGATATTTACATTAATTGCAATGTATACAGGCTTTAGATTTTTAGGACTTATTGGAATGTTTGTTGGACCAATTGTTTTGATAATATTGAAAAATATATATGAGGTAAGGATTGACAAAGGATTTGTTAAAAGTATTTTTGAGAAGAATTGTTAAAAAATTATAATTAATATAAAATTAAAAAAATAAACACACCAGTTTCAAATTTTGAATCTGGTGTGTTAAGAGAAATTTATATTTGATTTATTATAGTGGACAACTCATCAGAAAATGTTCCATCATGATTGTCAATAGTATAATATTTCAAAATATAATCCTCTAATGAGAGACCTTCTGCTTTTGCTTTGGCCTCTTCTTCTTTTTCGAACGAATTCGAACTTATTAGGCATGGAACATAATTAAAAAGGTACCAAGCCATTTTCGTAAAAGATAAGTGCATTAAAGCACCCCCCTTTATAAAAATAAAATTCCCAAATGGGTTAATTAATTATAGCATGTTTAACTGAAAATGTCTAGTTTAATTGAAAAAATAGCTAAATTGTAGAAAGAATATAATATATAGAGGTTTACATTATTTGACATTATGTACACAAAATGGTATAATATAAGCATACGTCAACAAGTTGGCGTATACATATATAGAGAGGACCGTATAATGCGGTTCAAAGGAAGCTTAAATTGGTTAAACCTCAGATTATGCACTGTATTTGCAACAATCACATAAAATAATATGATGGAGGTTATGCCAATGTCTAGAAGGCATTTGAATAAACCTAACAACAAAACCCGTTTCTGCGTAGGAATGACCTACAAAGTTTGGGAGCAGACCAATGCTCTCACGGACTATGTCGTTAGGGATGTAAACACTAAGAAAATCCTTGGGGAAAAGCTGGCTGAAAGCTACGGAATCCGAACAAGAAATATCAAACCTGAAGATATGACACTGTATGAAGAAATTGTTAGGAACCTTGCTATCTTAAGTATCCAGTATGTAAACATAATGAAATATCACGAGGATGCATCCGAAGCATACAATGACATGAAATTCGATTTCAGCCATATGCTGCTTAAATCACCCATTGACTCGAAGGTTTTAATCTACATTAAGTCTCGCATTGAATATAACAAGCGAAACTTCAATCTGGACGAGAACCATTATCCCCGAAAGATTTTCACTTACAACAAGAGAATGTTTGATGCATATTTGAAATCGGCAGTAAAGGTTTTCGCTTTCTTCGACACTATGGAGGATTTTGCAAATGCTCCTACGAAAAAAATAGTGAGAAAAATGAAGATAGTGGACAAGGCCCAGGTGGGAAACGTTCTGCTGGTTACTAAGAGTTATATGGAAAACAACGCACACAAGCTTCTTTCCAAAAGAAAGATAGTTTTATTCTACTAAACAAGTGACTACATAGTGCACAATCTGCTTTTTAGCTTCCTAATTCCTAATTTTTGGCAGGGACTTTTTGCTCCTGCCACTTTCTTTTTATAACAGTCTTAAAAGAAGATTATACAACCTATATAAATTTTAGGTTATTGCAATAATTTACTAGTATCTATTATAAGAAATTTATATCTCACTACTAATATAACTATTATCCGGAGGATAAACAAATTCGTCCTTTGGAACATTACATTCTTTTATATTTTCTACTTTAATTACAGGAATATTACCATGGTAATATCCTTTTTCAATAACACCTTCAATTTCTACCCAAGCACCATCTTTAAATTTAGATATATTATTATATTCACTTAAAAAACCAACAACAACAGCATGATTATCTGAAGAAATAATCATTTCACGAGCCAATACAAATTGCTTCTCATTAAAATCAAAAATTCTATAAACAAAACCAGTAAATTTAATTTTTTTACCAATATATTTATCAATATTATCATGAGAATCTTTAAGAATATCAGTATAATTATTACTATTAACTTCAAGTCTAGAATTATCCACACTATCCTTAACAGTAAATTTTGAAGCAGATTTATAAAATCTAATTCCAACTATAATAAAAACTAAAGCAATAATCAAAACAATAGATATGATTCCTATTTTTTTAATAACATTATTATTTAATCTTACATTACAAACGAACATAAAAATCAATCCTTTCTTTTGAGCCAATGGGGACGGGGCAATTTGGCACATTTAATTTGAAACATTTGAGGACGGTCTTAAAACCTTTCAAAAATGAAACATTTTAAGACCGCCCACAAATGTTTCAAAATCTTGTTCCAAAAGTCTCATCCCAAGTTTAATTAATAAAATTATATTAGTTTTAAAAAAAATTATGATTTTTCTTGCGAAATTTTTATATTAGTGATATAGTACTATCAGAATTATATGTTAAATAAAAATACATAAGATGGAAAGGAAGAAAATGCAATGAGTTTTTTAAACAAGATATTTAAGAGTTACAGTGAAAAAGAAGTTAAAAGGGTTATGCCTCTTGTTGACCAAATTAATGGGTTAGAAGATGCAATGACAAAATTATCTGATGAAGAATTACGCGCTAAAACAACTGAATTTAAAGGAAGATTAGCAAAAGGAGAAACATTAGATGATTTATTACCAGAAGCTTTTGCAGTAGTTAGAGAAGCCTCTAAAAGAGTTCTAGGATTACGCCATTTTGATGTTCAATTAATAGGTGGTATAATCTTACACCAAGGTAGAATTGCTGAAATGAAAACTGGTGAAGGAAAAACATTAGTTGCTACATTACCAGCATACTTAAATGCTTTAACAGGTGAAGGCGTTCATATAATCACTGTAAATGATTACCTAGCAAAAAGAGATAGTGAATGGATGGGAAAAGTATATAGATTCCTTGGTCTATCTGTTGGTTTAATCATAGCAGGAATGAAACCAAATGAAAAACAAGACGCATATAATTGTGATATTACTTATGGAACAAATAATGAATTCGGATTTGATTATTTAAGAGATAACATGGTTATATATAAAGATCAATTAGTTCAAAGAAAATTAAGTTATGCAATTGTCGATGAAATCGATAGTATTTTAATAGATGAGGCTCGTACACCTTTAATCATATCAGGTAGAGCTAACAAATCTTCAGATTTATACAAAAAAGCTGATTCATTTGTAAGAAAATTACAAGCTAAAGTTATAGTGGAAGAAGATGTTAAAGATGAAGCACAGGCAGAAGATAATGAAAACTATGACTACATAGTTGATTTAAAAGCAAAATCAGCTACATTAACACAAAAAGGTATAGCTAAAGCTGAAGAAGAATTTAGATTAGATAACTTCAATGATATTGAAAACTCTGAATTAGTTCACAATGTTAACCAAGCACTTCGTGCATATGGAATCATGAAAAAAGATATAGACTACATTGTAAAAGATGGTGAAGTTTTAATTGTAGACGAATTCACAGGTCGTATCATGTATGGAAGAAGATATAATAATGGATTACACCAAGCTATTGAAGCAAAAGAACAAGTTAAAATAGCTGACGAATCTAAAACACTTGCTACAATTACATTCCAAAACTACTTTAGAATGTATGAAAAATTATCAGGTATGACTGGTACAGCTATGACAGAAGAATCAGAATTCCAAGAAATCTACAAATTAGATGTTATTGAAATACCTACAAACAAACCATTAGCAAGAATAGATGAACCAGACATTATTTACAAAAATGAAGATGCTAAATTTAGAGCTGTAATAGAAGATATTAAAGAATCACATAGTAAAGGACAACCAGTTCTAGTTGGTACTGTTTCAATTGAAAAATCTGAAAAATTAAGTAAATTACTTGATAAAGAAGGAATAAAACATACAGTATTAAATGCTAAACAACATGAAAAAGAAGCTGAAATAGTTGCACAAGCAGGTAAATATGGTGCTGTTACAATTGCTACAAACATGGCAGGTCGTGGTACTGATATTATGCTTGGTGGAAATAGTGAATATTTAGCAAAACAAGAAATGAAAAGATTAGGATATTCTGAAGAATTAATAGAACAAGCAACAGCATTTAATGAAACAACAGAACAAGAAATATTAGATGCAAGAGCTAAATTCAAAGAATTAGAAAATAAATTTGATGAAGAAATCAAAGAAGAAAAACAAAAAGTTATTGATGCTGGTGGTTTAAAAATCATTGGTACAGAAAGACATGAATCAAGACGTATTGATAACCAATTAAGAGGTCGTTCTGGTCGTCAAGGTGACCCAGGAAATTCTAAATTCTATATTGGGTTAGATGATGATTTAATGAAAATCTTTGGTGGAAATGCAATTACAAAAGTATATGATACATTAGGAGCAGACGAAGATATGCCAATTCAATCAAGAATGATTTCAAGTGCAGTTGAAAATGCTCAAAAGAAAGTTGAAGGTAAAAACTTTAGCATAAGAAAAAATGTATTAAATTATGATGATGTTATGAACACACAAAGAGAAATTATCTACAAACAAAGAAGAGAAGTTCTTGATGGTGAAAACATTAAAGAAAGTGTTATCAATATGATGGATGCTACAGTAGACAGCATAGTAACAGCTTTTGGTGATGAAGATTCAGTAAATATTGATGAAGCTTTATTACTAGAAATAGATACAACATTAGGATTAGATAAATCTAAATTAGGATTAACAGAAGGTGAAAAAGTAAATCCACAAACATTAACAGATAAATTAAAATATGCTGTTCATGCAAGATATGAAGAAAAAGAGCAAATGGTTGGTTCTGAAGACTTAAGAGAAATCGAAAGAGTTATTACATTAAAAGTAGTTGATGACCAATGGATGGAACATATTGATAATATGGATGAATTAAAAAATGGTATTGGTCTTCGTGCATATGGTCAAAAAGATCCAGTTGTTCAATACAGAATCGAAGGTTTTGATATGTTTGACGAAATGGTTGATAGTATCAAAATTGATATTACAAAATCTTTATTACATCTTGAAAGAGCTGATAATGTTCAAAGAACAGAAGCAGCAGAAATTACAGATGCAAGTTTAAGAGATACAGCTATTAGCTTAGTTGATGGAAGCATTACTCCAAAAGAAGGTGGATTAAATAAAACTGTTGTAAATAATGAGCCTAAGGTTGGAAGAAATGATATGTGTCCATGTGGAAGCGGGAAAAAGTACAAAAACTGTTGTGGTAAATAACCTCGCAAACCCTTATAAAATAAGGAATTGTTAAAAATAGAAAAAATGATAAATTTGTCCACAGATGACAATTTGTCCACGATTTGTCCACATAGCATAAATAATGTGGACAGAATCGAGGAAACCCCATAAAAATCAATAAAAAATCTACGTGGACAATTATTGTGGACATAGTTATATAAAATGTCAGCATTCGAAATGCTGGCATTTTTCCGTTTCATTAAGTTTTATAATGAAGGAGAGATAACTATGGTAAGCGTAAGAAAACGTGGAAAGGTATATGAATACCGATTTGAAATTGCAACAGTTGAGGGAACAAGAAAATGGATAACAAAGTCAGGGTATCCAACAAAAGCAGAGGCTTTTAAAGAAGGCGCAAAAGCCTATAATGATTTTTACTACAATGGTCAAAAGACGCAGTTAAGAGAAAATATGTCGTATGCAGATTTTTTAGATTATTGGATAGATAATTATGCAAGTTTCAATTTGCATTACTCTACTACAATATCTTATATAAACATTATTAAAAATCACGTAAAACCAAGAGTAGGATTTTATAAATTATGGCAATTAGATACACGCCTTTTACAGGAGTTTATCAATAAAATATATGTTGAGTATGGCTTTTCAAAAAACTATATGGCGAGTATTTTAAAAGTGGTTAAAGGCTCATTAAAATATGCGTGTTACACATTAAATTATATTAACACTAATCCTGCTGAACACGTCCACGCACCAAGAATAGATAAAATTGGAAAAGATCCTGCACATATATTTACACAAGAAGAAATAGAAAGAATATTAGATAGATTTAAAGGTACACATTCAATATATTATGCTTTTTTAACTGCTTATTATACAGGAATGAGAGTGTCAGAAGTATATGGTTTAACTTGGGACTGTGTTGATTTTGAAAAGAAAACATTAACAATAAATAAAAACATTATTAAGAAAAATCAATATGGTTTACCAAAAAGAAAAAATATAACAAAAGGACATTCTGTTGGTGTTTGGTATTATGGGGATTGTAAAAATTCTCAAAGTAGAAGAACTATTTCTATTGGAGATACGCTAGTAAATGCATTAAAAGATTATAAAAAAGAACAAGAAGAAAATAGAAAATTCTATGGAGATTCTTATCTTTGCTATTATGAAAAGAAAGTAATAAATGAAATTACTAAAAGAGAACAAACAAAATTGATAGAAGCAAATGCAGAATTAGAATTACCTTTACCAGAAGCACAATTAGTTTTTGTAAAAGATAATGGACAATTTTTAGGAACAGATTCACCGAAGTATGCATTTAAAGTTATTCATTATGAATTGGGAATTAACAGTAGGTTTCACGATTTTAGAGATACACACGCAACAAAACTTATTGAGAGTGGTGCAGATATTAAAGCAGTATCAAAGAGATTAGGACATTCTACTATTCAAACAACATATAATATATATGTTAGAGTAACGAATAAAATGGAAAGTGATACAGTAGATAGATTTGAAAAATATACTACAACACTTGATATTCCACAAACAGCAGAAATTCCTTATCAAGTATAAATAACATTAAAGGGGGAATAAATATGTTTAAAAAGAAAATAAAAGTACATATATACAAAAATGAAATTTCATTAGTTTTGAAAGCCTTAAACGAATTTAGAAATGAGGCAATAGGAAAAGGTAGATATACAGATTGTATTGATGAACTAATAATGAAATTAAATAAATAACATTTTGAACTGATTAAAAATGGTCAGTTCTTTTTTTATGCCAGAAATGGAATACATAG
>CAMEHU010000013.1 GCA_945917765.1 uncultured Lachnospiraceae bacterium
GTTGGTGAATTATTACAAAACCAATTCAGAATTGGTTTAACAAGACTTGAAAGAGCTGTTCGTGAAAGAATGACAACACAAGACTTAGATGTAGTAACACCACAAACTTTAATTAATACAAAACCAATAACTTCTTCAATTAGAGAATTCTTTGGAAGTTCACAATTATCACAATTCATGGATCAAACAAACCCACTTTCAGAATTAACTCATAAAAGAAGAATTTCAGCATTAGGACCTGGTGGTTTAACTCGTGAAAGAGCCGGATTCGAGGTTAGAGATATTCACCATACACATTATGGTAGATTATGTCCAGTTGAATCTCCTGAAGGACCAAACATCGGTCTTATCTCAGCACTTTCATGTTTCGCAATTATTAATGAATATGGATTTATTGAAACACCATACAAAAAAGTTGATAAAGAAACAGGAAAAGTTACAGATATAATTGAATATATGTCAGCAGATGTTGAAGATAAATATGTAATAGCAATGGCTTCAGAACCAGTTGATGAAGAAGGAAGATTTATCCATGACAGAGTCAGAGTAAGATATGCAAATGATATCTTAGAGGTTGACAAAGAACAAGTTGATTATATTGATGTTTCACCAAAACAATTAGTTTCTGTTGCTGCAGCAATGATTCCATTCTTGGAGCATGACGACGTTAAGCGTTCATTAATGGGTTCAAACATGCAAAGACAAGCAGTTCCATTATTAATGCCAGAAGCTCCAATAGTAGGAACAGGTATTGAATATAAAGCTGCAAAAGATTCAGGAATTACTGTTACTGCTCAAAATGCAGGTGTTGTAGAAAAAGTAACAGGTGATGAAATTCAAGTAAGAACAAAAAATGATACAATTGATACATATAAACTTCGTAAGTTCAAAAGAACAAATGGTGGAACATGTATAAACCAAAGACCTGTTGTAACAAAAGGAGAAAAGGTTAAAGCAGGAGATATTTTAGCAGATGGACCATCAACAAAAAACGGAGAAATGTCATTAGGAAAAAATGTTTTAATAGCATTTGCAACATGGGAAGGTTATAACTACGAGGATGCTGTATTAATTAGTGAAAGATTAGTAAAAGAAGATGTTTATACATCAATTCATATTGAAGAATATGATTGTGAATGTAGAGATACAAAATTAGGACCAGAAGAAATCACTCGTGATATACCAAATGTTGGTGATGATAGCTTAAAAGACCTAGATGAAGACGGAATTATCAGAATTGGTGCTGAAGTAAGACCAGGAGATATCCTAGTTGGAAAAGTTACTCCAAAAGGAGAAACTGAATTAACAGCAGAAGAAAGATTATTACGTGCTATCTTTGGTGAAAAAGCTAGAGAAGTAAGAGATACATCACTTCGTGTACCACATGGTGAAGCTGGAACAATTGTTGATGTTAAAATATTCACTAGAGAAAATTCTGATGAATTAGGACCTGGTGTAAATCAAGTAATTAGATGTTATATTGCAACAAAGAGAAAAATATCTGTTGGTGATAAAATGGCTGGACGTCATGGTAACAAAGGTGTTATTTCAAGAATATTACCAGAAGAAGATATGCCATTTATGCCAGATGGTACACCAGTTGATATCGTTCTTAACCCATTAGGTGTTCCTTCTCGTATGAACTTAGGTCAAGTTTTAGAGGTTCACTTAGGAATGGCAGCAAGAGCTTTAGGATGGAAAGTTTCAACACCAGTATTCGATGGTGCAAAATCTTATGAAATAGAAGAATTATTAGAACAAGCAGGTCTTCGTAAAGATGGAAAAACTGTTTTATATGATGGAAGAACAGGTGAAGCATTTAAAAATCCTGTTACAGTTGGTGTTATGTATATGTTAAAATTACACCACCTAGTAGATGACAAAATTCATGCTCGTTCAACAGGACCATACTCATTAGTTACACAACAACCTTTAGGTGGTAAAGCACAATTCGGTGGACAACGTTTTGGTGAGATGGAGGTTTGGGCATTAGAAGCTTATGGTGCAGCATATACTTTACAAGAAATGTTAACTGTTAAATCAGATGATGTTGTAGGTAGAGTAAAAACATATGAAGCTATTGTAAAAGGTGAAAATGTACCAGAACCAGGTGTTCCAGAAGGATTTAAAGTTCTTATTAAAGAACTACAATCATTAGGATTAGATGTTCGTTTATATTCTAATGATAATGTTGAACTTGAATTACAAGAACATATCGAAGATGGAATTGATTTCAATTTAGAAAGTACTAAAACATTAGGTGAAGACCAAATAGTAGATGAATCAGAATTAGAAGACAGCTATATAGATGCTGATGAAGATTTAGACGAAGAAGGTTTGTTTAATTCAACATTAAATGATGACGCAGATGATTTAATGATTTTTGATAATGACTTGGCAGAAGATAATATATTAAATAAACAAGACATTATTGATGATGAAGGAGGTGAGTTCTAATGGATGAATTAGAATTATTTGACAAAATTAAAATAGGAATAGCATCAGATGAAAAAATAAGAGAATGGTCAAAAGGTGAAGTTAAAAAACCAGAAACAATCAACTATAGAACTCTAAAACCTGAAAAAGATGGATTATTCTGTGAAAGAATATTTGGTCCAACAAAAGACTGGGAATGTCATTGTGGTAAATATAAAAGAGTAAGATACAAAGGAATAGTTTGTGACAGATGTGGTGTTGAAGTAACAAAGGCAAAAGTAAGAAGAGAAAGAATGGGACATATCGAACTTGCAGCACCAGTTGCTCACATTTGGTATTTCAAAGGAATTCCAAGTAGAATAGCATTAATATTAGATGTTTCACCTCGTAACCTAGAAAAAGTAATTTATTTTGCTTCATATATTGTTACAGATAAAGGTGAATCTGGATTAATGAAATGTCAAGTTTTAACTGAAAAAGAATATCACGAAGCTGTTGAAAAATACGGAAAAGGTTCTTTTAAAGCTGAAATGGGTGCAGAGGCTATTCGTAAATTATTAGAAGAAGTTGATTTAGAAAAATTATCAGCTAGCTTGAAGAAAGAACTTGTTAAAGCAAGTGAACAAAAAAAGGCTAAAATTATTAAAAGATTAGACACAATCGAATCATTCAGATTATCTGAAAATAAACCAGAATGGATGGTTATGAATGTTATTCCTGTAATTCCACCAGAATTAAGACCAATGGTTCAATTAGATGGTGGTAGATTTGCTACATCAGACTTAAATGACTTATATAGAAGAGTTATAAACAGAAATAACAGATTAAAAAGATTATTAGAATTAGGTGCACCAGAAATAATTGTAAGAAACGAAAAACGTATGTTACAAGAATCTGTAGATGCATTAATAGATAATGGAAGACGTGGAAGACCTGTTACAGGTGCTGGAAACAGAGCTTTAAAATCATTATCAGATATGTTAAAAGGAAAACAAGGTAGATTCCGTCAAAACTTATTAGGAAAACGTGTTGACTATTCTGGACGTTCAGTTATCGTTGTAGGACCTGAACTTAAAATTTATCAATGCGGTCTTCCAAAAGAAATGGCAATAGAATTATTCAAACCATTTGTTATGAGAGAATTAGTAGGTAGAGGAATTGCACACAACATTAAAAATGCTAAAAGAATGGTAGAAAAATTAAAACCAGAAGTATGGGATATGCTAGAATATGTAATTAAAGATCACCCAGTTATGTTAAACCGTGCTCCAACATTACATAGACTAGGTATTCAAGCATTCGAACCAGTTTTAGTTGAAGGTAGAGCAATCAAACTTCACCCATTAGTTTGTACAGCGTTCAATGCTGACTTCGATGGTGACCAAATGGCTATTCACGTTCCATTATCACCAGAAGCACAAGCAGAAGCAAGATATTTAATGTTATCTGTAAATAACTTATTAAAACCACAAGATGGTAAACCAGTTACAGTACCAACACAAGATATGATTCTTGGTGCATATTACTTAACAATGGAAGTTGATGGAGAACCAGGTGAAGGAAATTATTTTGGTTCACCAGAAGAAGCAATAATTGCATACGAAAACAAAGATTTAGGAATGCATGCTAAAATCAAAGTTAAAGTATCAAAAATTATTGATGGTGAAGAAAAAATTGGAACTGTTGAAACAACAGTAGGTAGATTAATCTATAACGAAGGAATTCCTCAAGATTTAGGATTTGTTGATAGAAGCAAAAAAGAAAATCTATTTGAACCAGAAATCAACTTCACAATAACAAAGAAAAATTTAGGAAAAATTATTGCTAAATCAATTAATGTACATGGTTTAAGTGATACAGCAGTATTACTAGATTACATTAAATCAACAGGTTACAAATATTCAACAATTGGTGCTATCACAGTATCAGTTAGTGATGTTAAAGTACCAGAAGCTAAGAAAACAATCTTAGCTGAAGCTAACAAACAAGTTGATAATATTCGTAAACAATATAAACGTGGTTTAATAACAGACGAAGAAAGATATAATGCTGTTATCAAAGTTTGGAGTAAAGCAACAGATGATGTTAAAGATGCAATGAAAGATAACTTTGAAAAATTAAACCCAGTATTCATGATGTCAGAATCTGGAGCCAGAGGTAACTTAGACCAATTAAAACAAATCGCAGGTATGCGTGGACTTATGGCAAGTACAACTGGTAAAGCTGTCGAAGTGCCTATCACATCATGCTTTAGGGAAGGATTAAGTGCAATTGAATACTTCATCGCTGCCCATGGTGCACGTAAAGGACTTTCAGATACAGCCTTAAGAACAGCCGATTCAGGATACTTAACAAGAAGATTGGTTGATGTTGCACAAGATATTATCGTAAGAGAAGAAGATTGTGGAACACATGAAGGAATTGAAGTTTCTGACATTAAAGATGGAAACCAAGTAGTTGAAAAATTAGAAGAAAGATTAGTTGGTAGATATCCATTAGAAGATATAGTAAATCCAGAAACAAACGAAATTATAGTTGATACACATACAATGATTACAGATGCAATTGCTGAAAAAATTGTTTCAGCTGGTATAACAAAAGTAAAAGTTCGTTCTGTAATTGGATGTAGAACAAAACATGGTGTATGTAGCCATTGTTATGGTATGGGTCTAGCTACAAGAGAAGATTCAAAAATTGGTGAATCAATCGGTGTTATAGCTGCTCAATCAATTGGTGAACCTGGTACACAGTTAACAATGAGAACTATCCACTCTGGTGGTGTTGCCGGTGTTGCTGATATTACTCAAGGTCTTCCAAGGGTTGAAGAGTTATTTGAAGCTAGAAAACCAAAGGGATTAGCTATAGTAAGTGAAATCTCAGGAACTGTAAAAATAAAAGATGATAGCAAAACTAGAAAAGAAGTTGTTATCCAAAGTGGAAAAGAAGCTAAATCTTACGTTATACCATTTGGTTCTAAACTAAAAGTTAGAGAGGGAGACGAAGTTGAAGCTGGAGATCCATTAACAGAAGGTTCAATTAACCCTAATGAAATCTTAGCAATAAACGGACCTGATGGCGTATTTAGATATTTAGTTCAAGAAGTTCAAAAAGTTTATAGAAACCAAGGTGTTGATATAAATGATAAACACATCGAAGTAATTGCAAGACAAATGCTTAAAAAGGTAAGAGTAGAAGACAATGGAGATACTTCAATGTTTGCAGGTTCACTTGTAGATATGCATGACTTTGAAGATGAAAACAATAGAGTAATTGCTGAAGGAAAAACTCCAGCAAAAGGAAAACGTGTTCTACTTGGAATCACAAAAGCATCACTTGCTACAGAAAGCTTCTTATCAGCTGCTTCATTCCAAGAAACAACAAGAGTTCTTACAGAAGCTGCTATTAAAGGAAAAGTAGATGAGTTAATAGGATTAAAAGAAAATGTTATCATTGGTAAATTAATCCCAGCAGGTACAGGTATGGCTCAATATCAAGCAACAAAAATCAAAACAGCTTTAGATGAAGATTTTAATGAAACAGAAACAACAGGAGAAAAAGAAGATGATGGTGTTGAAGTTGGATTAGATTCAGAAGCTAAAAATGTTGATGATACAACTGATTATGAAGAATAAAAATAGATATTAATATAACTAAAAAAAGAGACATTTTTGTCTCTTTTTTTAGTTTTGTCTTGTTAGTGTAAAATTAAAGTAGGATTAAATATAAGGGGGAATTATAATGAAAAAAGTTATTATAAACTTAATAGTAATAATGCTATTTTCTGTAATTGCAATTTTTATGTCCTGTACAAAGACATATGCAGCAGGAAATACAGGAGATTTGGAACTTGTTTTGGATGTAGATGATACACTTTATGATGTATCAGCAGAGATTACGAATGACTCATATACAGGTGTTTTATATTTATTTGAGGTAGAATTAAAAGATACAGAGGGAAATCCAGTAAATGCAACATATAATGCAACTATAACTGACCATTTAGGAACAAAGAATGAATCTGTTATATTTAAAGATGGATATGTTAAAATTGAGGTATTTGGGGCAGATGCAACTGTAAATATAGCAGAAAACCAGAAGGATATACATATACAGTAACAGGACATGACGAATATCATTACTATAATCAGGAAGAAGAAGGAACATCAGGAACAATTGCTAGTGGTAAAAAAACAGCTAAATTCAATTGTACTATTAATACTGGAGATATTAGATTAAGATTATTTTTTAGTGGTGACTCTGCACATTTAGATTGGCCTATTCGATACATTTTGTATGTGCGTGGTAATTGTCCAGTTCCTCGCAATAATATGAAATATACTGGAGATAGAAGTGGAGAAGTGGAATTAAAAGATAACTCATTCTATTTCATTATTCCAATGAAAGATGGAGAAACAGTTCTACTTAAAGATTTTCCTATGCCAACAATTGGAGATGGTGGAAATTTAAGATATGATGAAATTTTATTTAATGACGGAAAAAAACAAAGTTATACAGGTGGATGGGCAGATGGAACTGGTAACAGTGGTTCAGTAGGACCTAGTGTCGATTTCCGTGGCTATAGAAATCCAACATTAGGACCAATATTTATTACGAAAGAATATGGTGATGAATATGGAGAAAAAGATAAAGAGTTTACATTAAAACTAAAAGGAATAACTAAACAAGAATATCAAGATGGTAGAACATTTATTACACCTATTAATAGAGAATTTGGATACAAAATAAATGAAAAAGTAGAAGAACAAGATTCAGAAGATCCAACTAAAACAATTACAACTAATAAAGTTGTAGAAGAAGGAACAATAAAATTTGATGAAAATGGAGAATGTTTTGTTAAATTAAAGGTTGGACAAACAATGCAAATTGGCTTAGGAAAAACAAAATATTATGATGAAAATGGAAATGAACGTGATGCAAGAGGAGAAACAGGATGGAAACGTATTGATTTTGACTACTTTTTAGATGGAGATATAGTAACAGTAGAAGAGATTGATTCTGAAAATTATGATTTTAATGTTGATATTAAAGGAAAACCAGGTCCTAGATATACTGTTACAAATACAAGAAAATTTTTAGGCAAATTCTCAATAACAAATTCTGTTAAAGGTGATTCAGCAGAAAAAGACAAAGACTTTAGATTTAAAGTTAAATTAGTGGATTCAGCAGAAAAATTGCCAAATACTTATACATACACAGGTTCAAAAGAAGGAACAATAGAATTTGATGAAAACAGAGAAGCAGAAATTACATTAAAACATGGTGAGAATATTACAATAGAAGGATTACCAGTTGGGGCAAAATATATAGTTACAGAGTATGATTATCAAAAAGAAGGTTATACAACAGAAGGAAAAGAAGAAGAGGGAATTATAACTGAAGATGGAAGTTTAACAGAGTTTATAAATATAAAACAACCAGAAGAAGTTGTTGAAGATGAACAAGAAGAACAAAAAGAAGATCCAATAGAAGAAATAGTAGAAGAAAAGGAAGAAGTAAAGCAAGTACAAACAGGAGATGTAGTAACTAGAGCAGTTATAATTCTTGCAATTGCCCTTATAGCATTTGGCGCAACATATATTAAAAAGAAAAATAAATAAAATGGATATGAGAATTTTATAAACACTATAAAATTCATTTGGTAAATAATAAGAAGGAAGGATTAAGGAATGTTTAATCCTTCTTTCTTATTGTTTAAAAACTTGACAAACACTTGAAAAACAAGTAAAATTTAATTGTATCTAAAAAATATAAAGGAGATAAATATGTCGAATAACAATAATAAATTTTTTGATAGTTTAGTATCAAAAACAAAAATATATTTAATTATAATTGCTATTTTATTGTTAATAATATGCATAATCAAACCAATTCTTATTTTACCAGCATTGATAGTGTATGTTTTAATAATACTTTACACATACTGGACAAATCAAAAAAGAATGGCAGAGGTTTCAGAACATATAAGGGATTTAACACTAAATGTTGATAATGTGTCTAAAAGAACGCTTATTAACTCCCCATTTCCATTAATAATAGTTGAAACAGATGGTAGCATAATATGGAAAAGTACAAGATTTGTTAGTGAATTTAGAGATGTGGATATAAACCCTATTTTAGATGAAGTAATTAAGGATTTAAAATTGGAGATTGAAAACAATACTAAATTAAGGAATAATCAAATTTCTCAAAAAATTGTTATAGGAAATAAAAATTACAAAATATTAGGGGAATATGTAAAATCTAAGCAAGTAGATAAAAAGAAAAAATATATGGCTACACTTTATTTTGTGGATGAAACAGAAATTGTTAATTTAAAAAGTGATTATAATAATTCACAAATATGTGTTGGTATTGCAATGATTGACAATTATGAGGAAATACTACAAAGAACATCGGGAGAAGAACAAGTTCAACTATTTTCACAAATAGAGAAAAAACTTTATGATTGGGCTTCTGAATATAAATGTTTAGTTATAAAAGTTGAAAGAGATACATTTATTTGGATTTGCGAACAAAAATATTTGGAAAAAATTGAGGAAAGTAAATTTAACATATTAGATATAATAAAAGAAATAAATGTATCAAATAAAATCCAGTCTACATTAAGCATGGCAGTTTCAACTGAGGGTGATTCAAATTATGAGAAATATCAATCAGCTAAAAATGCCATAGACATAGCTTTAGGTAGAGGTGGAGACCAAGTAGTTATAAGAAAAAATGGAAAATACACATTTTTTGGTGGAAGAACACAAGAATTGGAGAAAAGAACAAGGGTTAAAGCTAGAAGTGTTGCAAGTGCTTTAGAAGAGCTAATTCAGGAATCAGAAAATGTTGTAGTAATGGGACATACAAATAGTGATATTGATGCATTAGGTTCAGCATTAGGTATTTATAGATTGGCTAAAACACTTGGAAAACCAGCTAATGTAGTAAGTAGCTCAATCGGTGTTGGACTTGGCAATTTTGTTAAATATGCAACACGTGATGAAGAATATCAAAAAGCAATTATTGGTAAAGAAAAAGCACTTGAAATAACAAATTCTAATACACTATTAGTTATTGTTGATACTCATAAGAAAAGCTACTCAGATGTACCAGAACTTGTTGATATGGCTGGAAAAATTGTAATAATAGACCACCATAGAATGAGTACAGATTATATTGAAAGCAGTGTTTTAACATTCCAAGAAGTATATGCATCATCTGCAGCAGAGCTAGTTACAGAATTATTGGTATATTCAAATCAAAATATCAAATTAACAAATGTTGAAGCAGAGGGATTATATGCAGGAATAATGATGGATACAAAAAATTTCACATTTAAAACAGGTGTAAGAACGTTTGAGGCAGCAGCATATTTACGAAAATGTGGTGTTGATATTATAAAAGTAAAAAAATGGTTCCAAAGCGACTTAGAAACCTATAATATAATATCTGAAATAGTAGCAAAAGCCGAGATTATTGGTGATTCAATTGCTATATCTGTGTATAACAAAGTTGATAAAGATGCAAATATAATATGTGCAAAAGCAGCTGATGAATTACTAACAATAAGTAATATTACAGCATCATTTGTTATAGGAAATTATGGTGAAAAAATTTGCATTAGCGGAAGATCTTTAGGAGATATAAATGTTCAAATAATACTAGAAAAACTTGGAGGCGGAGGACACATAACCCTTGCAGGAGCTCAAGTTGAAGGAATGAATATTTATGATGTTAAAGAAGAATTAATTGAAAAAATTAAAGAATATTTTTTAGAAGCAGGTAATTAGTGCACAGTTGGGGACGCGTCCCAGCTGTGCATTTTGCACAATTGGGACGCGTCCCCAACTGTGCATTTATGCAATAGTTGACAAAATTTGTCATTAATTGTAAAATAGTTATGTATTTATTATAAAATTGGAGGTAGAAAAAATGGAACAAAAAATTAGAGGATTATTGGCATATATATTTGGATGGCTTGGAGGATTAATAATCTTATTTGCATTTAAAGATAATGATAGCAGAACAAAATTCAATGCCTGCCAATCAATTGTTATGTCAGGAGCATCAAGTATAGTATCATTGGTATTGGGAAGAATTCCTTTTATAGGATTTTTCGCTTGGGTATTTGCAATATTTATTTTTGTATTATCAATTATAGGAGCTATAAAAGCATATAATGAAGAAGATTATGAATTACCTGTAATTAGTGATTTAACAAGACAGATTTTTAAAAGTCAATTAGACTAATTTTTATTTTTGATAATTAATTGAAAATTTTAAGATGAAAAATAAAAAATGTAAATAAGGTATTTTACGAATATACCTTAAGAATAAAAACAAATTATTTATATTGGTATTTGCTATTTTGTCAAATAATATAAGATAATTTGTTTTTTCTTTTTGTTATCTGTTTGTATTGAAAAAAAACGAAAAATGTTATAGAATATAAAAAATAAAAAAGAGAAGGGTGATATTATGAAAGTAATTTTATTAGATAATATAAAAGGCGTTGGAAAAAAAGACGAGGTTATTAATGCTAGTGATGGATATGCAAGAAATTTTTTATTTCCAAAGAAATTAGCAGTTGAAGCTAATGCAGAAAATATGAGTAAATTGAAAAACAAGCAGGATTCTGTTCAACACAAAAAAGATGTTGAAAAAGATAAAGCAGAAGAAATTGCAAAAAAATTAAAAGATATTACAGTAAACATTAAAGTAAAAGCCGGAGATAATGGAAGAATATTTGGAGGAGTAACTTCAAAGGAAATATCTGAAAATTTAAAACAACAATTTAAAATTGATGTTGATAAAAAGAAGATTGTATTAAATGAAACAATTAAAAATCTTGGCGTTTTCAATGTTCAGGCAAAATTATTTGAAGGAGTAACTGGTAATATTAAAGTAAATGTTCAAAATTAGTTTGTTTTTAGATGTTTTTAGTTGTACATTCTTAAAACATTTAAAAGCAAGGATACTTTAACAAAGTGTTACTAAAAACGTTAATAATAAACAGAAAGGAAGTAGAAGAAATGGATTTTAATAAAGTTCCACCACATGATTTAGAAGCAGAGCAAGCAGTTATAGGTAGTATGTTAACAGATAAAGATGCGGTTATTTCTGCTATTGAAACTCTTTCAGATGAAGATTTTTATAGAGAAGACAATAGATTAATCTATTCAGCTATTATGAATTTATATAATAGGGGAGAGCCAATAGATATAATAACATTAAAATCTGAACTTTCTTCTATGGGAAAATTTGAAGCAGTTGGTGGCTTGGAATATTTGGCTGAATTACCGGAAAAGGTTCCTACAACAGCAAATGTTGATAAATATATAAAAATAGTTGAGGAAAAATCTACATTAAGAACATTAATAAAAACAGCAAATGAGCTTATTACTTTAGGTTATGACCCTACACAAGAAGTCGAAGAATTGATGGATAATGCGGAAAAAAAGATTTTTGGTGTTATGCAAAATAGAGCTCAAAAATCTTATAGTTCGATGAAGGATATTTTAGTAGATACTTTTACAGAATTAGAGGAGTTATATAATAGAAAGGAACATGTAACAGGAGTACCAACAGGATTTATAGATTTAGATTATAAAACAGCAGGTCTTCATGGTTCTGAATTAATATTGGTTGCTGCAAGACCGGCAATGGGAAAATCTGCTTTTGCTCTTAATATTGCCACAAATGCTGCAGTTAGAGCTAAAACACCAGTTGCTATATTTAGTCTCGAAATGTCAAAAGAACAAATGGCAAACAGAATTTTATGTAGTGAAGCGCTAGTTGATAGTAATAAAGTAAGAACTGGAAAAGTTGAAGATGATGATTGGACAAAACTTGCAGAAGCTTCTGGAATATTGTCTGAGGCTCAAATTTTTATAGATGACACACCAGGTATTTCAATTATGGAAATACGTGCTAAATGCAGAAAAATGAAATTAGAAAAAGATATAGGCTTGGTTGTTATAGATTACTTGCAATTGGTTCAAGGAAGTAATAAAAGAGCCGGAAGTCGTGAACAAGAAATTGCAGAAATAAGTAGGTCATTAAAAATTCTTGCAAAAGAAATAAATGTACCTGTTATAGCTCTTTCTCAATTATCTCGTGCTCCAGAACAAAGACCAGACCATAGACCAATGTTATCAGACCTTCGTGAATCTGGTTCAATAGAGCAAGATGCTGACATTGTTATGTTTTTATATAGGGATGATTATTATAATCAAGATTCTGATAAGAAAAACGTAGCTGAAGTTATTTTAGCAAAGCACAGAGCGGGTTCAACAGGTACAGTAGAGCTTGCGTGGCTTGGAAGCTTTACTAAATTTGCTAATTTGGAAAATAGATATTAAAGCAAAACAGAAAGGCGGTTTACATAACTTGCATTTAATAGAAAAACATGCTATAATACTATTATCAGATATTTTCTGAAAACTTGAGAAAAGAGGTTAAAAAGTATGAATGAAGAGAAAACAACAGAGGCTAATACTTCAAATTCAGAAAATGGCAAATCCGAAGATAAAGGAATTGGGATAATTAAAGTGATTGTTGCACTTAGTTTACTCACTACTTTTATGGGAAAAGCTGAAAAGGTAACCAACACAACACGGAATGAATATGCCCCAAATGTTACGTATGCAGATAATTATGTAGAAACAAATTCATATAATCAAGCGATTTCACACGACCATAAAGTTTCATGTACTCAAGCTGATTTAGATAATTTCGTAATGTTAGTTCTTTGCGAAGCAGGAAATCAATCAGTAGAGTGTATGACTGGAGTTGCGGCTACAGTCATAAATCGTGTTGAGGCAAATTTTGGTTCTACTATTACATCTGTTATAACTGCTCCTAACCAATTTGCAACATACCAGAATGGATATTTTTGCGTGGGAGGAGAACCTGTAACATTAAACTTTTTTTACGATAGTCAGATTCAAAACGCAAGAATTGCTATTGATGCAGCTTTGTCTGGATACGATCCAACAGGACCAGTTGGAGGTGCACTCTATTTCTACGGATTAGATGGATTATCTGCAGAAGAGGCGGCATACAGACAAAATATTTCTCAAAAAATGCAAATCAATGACCTGTACTTTTATCGTATTTGGGACTAAAAACTTAAATATCTCTTTTATCCCTCAATTTTTAATTGAGGGATTTTTCTTGTAAGTAAACATTTTTTATGTTATAATAGGTATTAAAATTTACTATTGAAATATAATTATAACAAAATAGATATAATAAAAATATAAAAATAAAGGAGAAAAAATTGCTAGAAGACGTACTAAAAACAATACAAAAATATAATTTGATAAATAGTCAAGACCGTATAGTAATAGGTGTTTCAGGTGGGCCAGACTCAATGTGCTTACTAGATATTTTAAATAAATTAAAAGAAAAGCTAAACATAGAAATATTTGTAGCACATATTAATCACATGATAAGAAAAGAAGCAGACGAAGAAACAGAATTTGTTAAAAATTTTTGTGATGAAATTGGCGTAAAATGTTTTGTGAAAAAAATTGATGTAATCAAAAAATCTACCGACGAAAAAATAGGTACTGAAGAGGCTGGAAGAAAAGCACGATATGACTTTTTTGAAGAAGTTATGAAAACGGTTGGAGCAAATAAAATTGCAACTGCACATAATGCAAATGATAATGCTGAAACAGTATTGATGAACATTTTTAGAGGAACAGGAACACAAGGCTTAAAAGGAATAGAACCAATAAGAGATGAAAAATTTATAAGACCAATTATAGAATGTGAAAGAGCAGACATAGAAAATTATTGTGAACAAAATAACTTAAATCCTAAAATAGATTTATCAAATTTTGAAAATGAATATACAAGAAATAAAATAAGAAACATAATTATTCCAGAACTAAAAAAAGAATTTAATCCAAATATAATTAAAGCATTAAACAAATTGTCTGTATTGGCAAAACAAGAAAATGAATTTATTCAAAACTATGTTGAAAATTTAGTAGAAAATGAATTGGATATAAATTTTACTGATTATACAAGTATTGATTTAAAGAAATTTAATAATCTAGAATATTTTATTAAAAGTAAAGTTATCTTGAAGCTAATTCAAAAAGTTTTAGGAAGCACACAAGGAATAGAAAAAATTCATATAGATGATATAATTAAGTTATGTTCAAAAAATATAGGGAATAAGTACTTAACACCTAATAAAAACGTGAAAGTGCTTGTTAAATCTGGAAGAATATATTTTATAAAACTTCCTCAAAAAAATGCTTAGGGAATAAAGGGTTCAAAACATTTTCATAAAATATATTACGATAAATAATACAAAATGATAAAAAAATAAAATAAAAAACTTGTTAAATTACAAATACAAATTTAGCAAGTTTTTTATTTTACTTTTGTGTTACAAATTAAACAAAAACATTCTATTTCCGTAATATTTTAAAAAAAATGTAGAATTTTGAATTGTAAAAGTTTGATGAATACCTTGAAATAAGGGTAAAATTATGTTATAGTTTCTAATAGATTTTTAGTGAAAAATATATTTTGCAATAAGTCAAAATAAAACAAAGAAATTATTGAACAACAATTCTACATAAGGAGGTAGTAAAAAATTGAAAAATAGTTTAAAGACATTAGCAGTTTGGGGAATTATAGGTGTTATTTTTATAGTACTTATATCTTCAATTCTTGAAAACAATGATAGAAAATTATCATATTCAGAGTTAGTACAAAAAATTGAGGCAAATGAAGTTGAACATATTGAAATAAATTCATCAGGTGATTCTGCAGTTGTAAAACTAAAAGAAAATAATGGACAAAAAGAAGTAAATATTCCTAATATGGAAAACTTTATGGATATATTAGAAGAACCAATGAAAAATGGTCAAGTAGATGTAAAAGAAAAATCAGAATCATGGTTTATGGTTATACTTGGGCTATTAACACCATTTGGAATACTAATTATTTTCTTCTTATTCTGGTTCTTGTTAATGAGCAAAAGCCAAGGGGCTGGTGGAAAAACAATGTCTTTTGGAAAAAGCAAAGCAAGAAATATTACTGAAATAGACAAAAACAAAGTAACATTTAACGATGTTGCAGGTGTTGATGAAGAAAAAGAAGAATTACAAGAAATTGTAGAATTTTTAAAAAGTCCAAAAAAATTCACAGATATGGGAGCAAGAATTCCAAAAGGAGTATTATTAGTTGGACATCCAGGAACAGGTAAAACATTACTTGCAAAAGCAGTTGCAGGTGAAGCAGGAGTTCCATTCTTTATTATAAGTGGTTCAGACTTTGTTGAAATGTTCGTAGGTGTTGGTGCATCAAGAGTAAGAGACTTATTTGAACAAGCTAAGAAAAATGCACCATGTATAATATTCATAGATGAAATTGATGCTGTAGGTCGCCAAAGAGGTGCAGGTGTTGGTGGAGGACATGATGAAAGAGAACAAACACTAAACCAATTACTTGTTGAAATGGACGGATTTGCTACAAACGAAGGTGTTATAGTATTAGCTGCAACAAACAGACCTGACATTTTAGACAAAGCATTATTAAGACCAGGAAGATTTGATAGACAAATTGTAGTTTCAGCACCAGATGTTAAAGCAAGAGAAGAAATTTTAGAAGTACATGCAAGAAAGAAATTAATTGGATCAGATGTAGATTTCAAAACAATTGCTAAAAATACATCAGGTTTCTCAGGAGCTGATTTGGAAAATGTATTAAATGAAGCAGCTTTATTAGCAGCTAGAAGAAATAAATTAGAAATTAATATGGCTGAAATTGAAGATGCAATGGTAAAAGTTACAATGGGACCTGAAAAGAAAACAAGAGTTAGAAGTGAAAAAGAAAACAAATTAGTTGCATATCACGAAGCAGGGCACGCTGTTGTAAGCAGATTTTTACCAACACAAGACGCAGTACATCAAATATCAATTGTACCAAGAGGAATGGCTGGAGGATATACTATGTATAGACCAACAGAAGATAAGTCATTTATGTCAAAATCTGAAATGTTAGAGCAAATTGTTTCACTATTAGGTGGAAGAGTAGCAGAACAATTAATATTGAATGATATATCAACAGGTGCAAGCAATGACATAGAAAGAGCAACACAAATAGCTCGTTCAATGGTAACAAAATATGGAATGAGTGATAAAATAGGAACAATAATGCTAGGAAGCAATCAAGAAGAAGTCTTCTTAGGAAGAGATTTTTCTCATGGAAAAGAATATTCAGAAGAAACAGCAGGAATTATTGATGAAGAAGTTAAAGCTATTATTGATAATGCATATAAAACAGCTGAAGAAATTTTGAAAACTAATATTGATAAGTTACATGCAGTTGCTGGAGTATTACTTGAAAAAGAGAAAATTGATGGAGATGAATTTGATAGCATTTTTGCTTAAGAGAATATAAAATAAATAAAGAGGGAGAAATTTAATATAAATTTCTTCCTCTTTATTTGTTTATTGTTTATAATTTCTTGATTATTCTGTTAGTTAACCCAGTTATTTTTATTAATAATTCAATTCTTGAGAAATAAAGGGATGGACTAGGATCATCTTACCAATTTTATTATTGTGTCATTGACATACTTTTTAGCGCTTGTTATAATAAATCCAATACATCTTACTGAAAGGAAAAATAGTATGAAAAACAAAAAAATTTGTAGAGGCAATAAAAATAAAGAAACAAATACAATCATAGAAATTCGTAAAGAAATGTTGGATATGTTACGCAAATTCCATGATAAAATAGATGATAAATCTCTATGTGAGCAAGATAAGGAAAAATGTAAAGCTGAAGTAAGACAAATAGCTGAGATAATTAGAGACAAAGATAAATATATGCTTAAATTAGAGAGATTAAGTAAAATAAGTAAAAGTGAGAAAGAAAGTAGCGATGAAAATATAAACAAGATTAGAAGCCAAATTATTGGCTTATTATATAAAAAAAGAAATTCTATAACAACTAATCAATATGATTCTAAGGAACTTCAAATTGTTGATAGAGAATTAATAGAAACTGAAAGATTAATAATAGAGAAAGAGAGGATTTGGGTAAAGCAAAATAGAAATGATGTACAACATAGAAAATCTGGTATAAATCCACATTTATATAGATTTTTCAAAATGGAACCGGAAAATGAATTATGATAAATAAAATTCTTGACTTTACACATAATTATGTTATAATGGGTACAAATATTTTTTAGGAGGTCATATTATGCCAGATTTAAAAGGTACAAAAACAGAAAAAAATTTAATGGATGCGTTCACAGGTGAGTCTATGGCTAGAAACAAATACACATATTATGCAAGCAAAGCAAAAAAAGAAGGATATGAGCAAATAGCTGCTATATTCCAAGAAACTGCTGATAATGAAAAAGAGCATGCTAAAATATGGTTTAAATTACTTCATGATGGACAAGTCCCTTCAACAACAGAAAATTTAGCAGATGCTGCTGCAGGGGAAAATTATGAATGGACAGATATGTATGATAGAATGGCTAAAGAAGCCAAAGAAGAAGGATTTGACCATATTGCATATTTATTTGAAGCTGTTGGTAAAATTGAAAAAGAACATGAAGAAAGATATAAAAAATTACTAGAGAATATTGAAGGTGGATTAGTATTTAGTAAAGATGGAGATGCTATTTGGAAATGTAGAAATTGCGGACATATTGTAATTGGAAAACAAGCTCCAGAGGTATGTCCAGTTTGCAATCATCCTAAATCTTATTTTGAAGTTAAAGCTGAAAATTATTAAATTAAAGTCAGTGGAAGCCAATGGGGACGGGGCAATTTGGCACGATTTCAATCGTGCCAAATTGCCCCGTCCCCATTGGCTTAAAATTACTGCAACCTATCTTGTGAAAAAAATGGAAAAATATTGATTTTTTTGGAAAAGTATGCTATAATATAGTAGTACTTTGTAAAAGTACGGTATACATAAGACAAAGATTGAAGACAAACATACAAATTTTTCATGTATGTTTTTAATTTGTTTTTAATACAATTAAAAGAAATTACAAAAGTTTTTAAATAGGAGGATGTAAAATAATGTTTAAATTTAAAATGTCTTTATTATTACAAAACGTAAAATTTAGAGTAGCAGTTGCCACTTTAATTTTAGCAGCAATTATTGCTGGTGTAGTATTAATACCAAAGAACAAAGCTGGAAACGTTAGTGAATCAGTAAGCGTTGTCGCTAATGAATCTGGTGTATCAGTAAATGGTGTAAAATACTTAACAATTACAAAATATGGTCAAGCACAAGGTTATAACAACCTATTTTGTATTGAAGAAGGTGCAAATTTATGGGATGTAGTTACATACAACAATCCAATACCAATGTCTCAAGCAGGTAATTACTTTACAAATTACAATGCAGCAATGTGGATAGCAAACAATATGTATTTAAGAGATGTTGCAGGTGTAAACGGTTTAAGTAATGAAACAGCTAGAGATTTAACAGCATTAAATTTAGCTAACATACTAACAACAAGTGATGTTAAAGCTAAAGTTGCTCAAAAAGGTTTAAATGGAGCAGAAAATGTTACTGCAAAACAAATCTTTGATTTGAGAAATGTAATTATAGGAAATGGTCAACAAGCTAAACCAGCTTTAGAAATTGTTGAACAAATTGCTTTATGGACTTTCTCAAAAAATATAAATCCAGAAATTTTAGAACAATATAAAAAACCAGAAGCATTTTTCCAAAATACAAATTTAAGTAATGAACAACAAATTGCTTTAAAATATGTATATTATGCTTTAACAAGTCTTGCTGAAAGCAATGCAAGTACTGCAACAAGCACAATTTCATTAAATAAAGCACAAGCTCAATTTAATGAGAATACATATCAAGTTGGTCCATATTATTTACAATCAAATGGTAAAAATATGACAAATTTTGAATTTGGTGCAACTTCAGAAGCTAAATTACCAATTTCAGTTGTAGTTACAAAAAATGATGGAACAACAGAACAAAAAGGACAAGAAATTATAATTAAAAATCAAGATGGAAGTTTCTATATTAACTTAGATGCTTATAGAGATAATGTAAAAAAAGTTGATTTAAGAATTGATTCAATTTTAACAGGTGTTAATTCAGAAGCATATGTTTTAGATGGTGGAAACAGCCAAAACCTTATGACAATATCAAAAAGTGCTTCAGCTACAAGCCTAACAGATAGCAAAGAAATTATCATTACTGTTCCAGAAGGTAAATTCAGTATGAATATTAGAAAAGTTAAAGATGATGGAACAACTGTATTAACTGATAAAGCTGCTCATTTCAAAGTAAATGGAGAAACTTCATATACTAAAAATGGTATATTACAAATTGAATCAGGTAGAGAAATAGAAAATGCAGATCAAGTTATTTCATATGAAATTGTTGAAACAAAATCTCCAGATGGTTATATAGGTTATAAAGGTGTTATGAAAGTAAATGTTGCTTTCAAACAAGTTGGAAAAACTTATGTAATTGATAGAGAAAGAACAACAACAGAAGGATTTAATGAAGGTGCTAGAGTTGAATTTTCAGATGATAATCAAAATATAACAGTTGTAGTACCAAATAAAGAAAGAGAATTCGACTTAAGCTTACGTAAATTCATTACAAAAGTTGATGATGTAAATGTTGAACCAAGTAGAGAACCAGTTATAAATGTTCAATCAATTAAAGATTTACAAGCAACAGGAACAGCTTCTTATTTCCATACAAAAGATAGTGTTTCTGTATCAGTAGGTTCTAAAGTTGAATACACAATAAGAGTTTATAATGAAGATGTAACATTAGGATTTGCAAGACAAATAACAGATTATATTCCAGATGGTTTAAGATTTATTAAAATAGCAGATGAAAGTGCTAAAGAATATACAACAACTTCTAAAGAAGGAGATAAAGTAATAGTTCTTAACTATAATGGAAAAAGAGAAATTAAAAGTTTAAGAGATTTTATCGGAGCACAAGATGTTAAAATTACTAATGAATATTATCAAGAAGTAAAAGTAATCTGCGTTGTTGAAAAAACAGATTTAAAATTCATAACAAGCCGTGCTGAAATAACAAATTATGGATACTTTGATAAAGATTCTGAAGGAAAAGGTTCTGAATGGAAATCTGCAACAGCTATAGGAAATGTTGATAAAGATTCAGCTCAAAATACAATTAAAAATGAATTAAACTTAAATACATGGTATGAATCACATGTAAATGAAAATGATGGTGCAAACCATATTACAAAATATTATCCTGGTGTTCAAGATGATGATGACTTTGAAACAGTTGAAGTTGTTACAGGAAAATATAATGTAATAATTAAAAAAGTAGATAGCAAAGATGAAAATAAAACATTAGCAGGTGCATACTTCACAGTTAGTGGTTCAAAAGTTAAAGAAACAAAAGTCGGACCAACAGCTGAAAATGGTGAAGTTGCAGTATTAAAAGGTATTGAAATCGAAAATGATAAACAAAAAGATGAATATATCATTAAAGAAACAGAAGCACCAGCTGATTACAAAAAATATGATGGTGAAATAAAAGTTAAAGTTGGAACAAAAACAAATGGTAAAACATATGTAATTGATGAAAAATCTACAACAGTAGATGGTAAAGATGTAAAATCAAGTATTAGTGCTGATAACACAACACTTACAATTGTTATACCAAACGAGAAAGAAGAATTTGACTTAAGCTTACGTAAATTTATTACAAAAATTGATGGAGAAAAAATTGCTCAAAGTAGAGAACCAGTTATAAATGCTCAATCTATTAAAGATTTACAAGCATTAGGAACAGCTTCATACTTCCACAGCAAATCAAGTGTTGGAGTTACAGAAGGTGCTCAAATTGAATATACTTTAAGAGTATATAATGAAGGTGAAATCAATGGATTTGCTAAACAAATTACAGATTATATTCCAGAAGGTTTAGACTTTGTTAAGATAGCAGATGAAAGTGCTAAAGAATATACAACAACATCAAAACCAGGAGATAAAGCAATTGTTATTAATTACACAGGTAATAAAGGAATTGCAAGTTTGAGAGATTTCTATACTGCTAAAGAAATTAAAGTAACAAGTAATTATTATCAAGAAGTTAAAGTTGTTTGTACAGTTAAAAAGATTGATAAAACATACTTAACAAATCGTGCTGAAATAACAATCTATGGATATGAACAAAAAGATTCTAATGGAAATGTTGTATTTAAAGAAGCAACAGAAATTGGAAATGTTGATAAAGATTCTGTTCAAGACACAATAAAAAATGATTTAGGATTAGATGATTGGTATGAAAAACATGTTGATTCAACTGATTCTAATTCAAACAAAGATAATAACAACAATAACAACAACAATAACAACAATAATAACAACAATAATTCAAAAAATAATACAGACAAATACTATCCAGGAGCTCAAGATGATGATGATTTTGAAACAGTAGAATTATTAACAGGTAAATACAATGTTATAATTAAAAAAGTTGATAGTAAAGATAATAACAAAACATTATCAGGAGCTTACTTCACAGTTAGTGGTTCAAAAGTAGAAGAAACAAAAGTTGGACCAACAGCTGAAAATGGAGAAGTAACAGTATTAAAAGGTATCGAAATACTAAATGATAAACAAAATGATGAATATGTAATCAAAGAAACAGAAGCACCAGTTGATTATCGTAAATATGATGGTGAAATAAAAGTTAAAGTTGGTACAAAATATAATGGAAAAGTATTTGTAATTGATGAAAATACTACAACTGTTGATGGAAAAGATGTTAAATTCTTTACAAATAATGATAAAACAACAATTACAATAGTTGTACCAAATGATAAAAAAGAATATGATTTAGCATTACGTAAATTCATTACTGAAGTTAATGGTGAAAAATTACAAGAATCTAGAGAACCAATGGTAACTGAAGAATCACTTTCAAAATTAGCAAAAGGTGAAATAACAACAGCTGAATATAAACATCCAAAAACACCAGTTACTGTAAATACAAAGGATGTTGTTACTTATACATTCCGCATATATAATGAAGGTGAAATTGACGCGATAGCTAAAGAAATTATGGACGATATACCAGCAGGATTAGAATTTTTACCTGATGATGAGTTAAATAAAAATGTATGGACTATGTATAAAAAAGTTGATCAAAAAACTGATAAAACAGTAGAATTTGATGGTAAAAATTATGAACTTACTGACAAAGCTTCTGAAGCTGATATTATAGTAACAGATAGTATTAAAGGTAATGTTATAAAAGCATTTGATGGTAAAAACTTAGACTTTAAAGAAGTTAAAGCTAACTTTAAAGTTGTTGAACCAAAAACATCAGATAGAATTGTAACAAATCATGCGCAAATTACAAAACAAACAGACTCTAATGGTAACCCAGTTATCGATAGAGATTCAACTCCTAATGTTTGGGAAGAACATCCAAGAGATGATGACCAAGATATTGAAAATATTAAAGTTAGATATTTTGATTTAGCTTTAAGAAAATGGGTAACAAAAGCTATTGTTTACGAAAATGGAGTTGAAAAAGTAACAGAAACAAAACATGATGCTTGGGATGATCCAGAACCAGTTGTTAAAGTTGATTTAGCAAATAGTAATATTAATAATGTAACTGTTAAGTTTGAATATACAATTAGGGTTTACAATCAAGGTGAACATGATAGTGCTGTTGAAGGTAAAGCTAAAGAAATTACAGATTATATTCCTAAGGGATTAAAATTCGTTCAAGAAGATAACCCACAATGGACTGAAAAAGATGGAAATTATGTAACAAGAGCTTTAGAAAATACAGTATTAAAACCAGGTGAATATGCTGATGTTAAAATTATATTAACTTGGGTTAATGATGCAAACAATCTTGGTGTAAAAACTAACACAGCTGAAATTAGTGAAGATTACAATGATTACGGAACACCAGATATAGATTCTACACCAAACAACAAAGTTCCAGGTGAAGATGATATTGATGATGCACCAGTATTATTAACAGTTAGAACAGGTACACCTATTATATATACAGGTATTGCAATCGCTGTTATTGGTATAGTTTCAGTAGGTATTGTATTTATTAGAAAAAGAGTATTACAATAATAATAATTTTAAAAAGATATTATAATTTGATAAAGATATTTTAAACATTTATATATAAAATAAGAGGTATAATAAGGATATTTACTTTGGTAGATGCTGATTATACCTCTTGTTTTTTTTATGTTAAAATGATATGATATGTGCAAGAAATGTTAATAAGTGAAATGCAAAATATAAAATTGTGTTTCTAATATCCCAAAGGACATTATTTATGAGAAAAGAATTTACTAGGAGGAACAAGGATGGAAAAAATTATTCAAATTATTGCTGATGAGTTAGGAGTAAAGTTCGGACAAGTTGAAAATACTGTGAAGTTGATTGATGAAGGGAATACTATTCCATTTATAGCTCGTTACAGAAAAGAAGTTACTGGTGGTCTTAGTGACGAACAATTAAGAGATTTAGGGGAAAGATTAAATTATTTAAGAAACTTAGAAACTAGAAAAGAAGAAGTTAAAAATTCTATTGAAGAGCAAGGAAAACTTACAGAGGAGATTGTTACTGCTTTACAAAATGCTAAAATTTTGGCTGAAGTTGAAGATATTTACAGACCATATAAGCAAAAAAAGAGAACAAGGGCAACTATTGCAAAGGAAAAAGGTCTAGAGCCTTTAGCAGAGATTATATTTAATCAACAAGAAAAAGAAGATTTAAATAAAATTGCAGAAGGCTTCATTGATAGCGAAAAAGGTGTTGAAACAGCTCAAGATGCTATAGCTGGTGCTATGGATATTATTGCTGAAAATATTTCTGATGATGCTAAATATAGAAAAGAGATTAAAAGATTATGTTATAGAGATGGATTAATTGTAACAAAAGGTGACCCAGAAGTTAAATCAAGTTATGAAATGTATTATGATTTTAATGAAAAGGTTAGTAGAATTCCTAGTCACAGAATTTTAGCAATTAATAGAGGGGAAAAAGAGGATTTCCTAAAAGTTAAAATGGAAAAGCCTGAAGAACAGATAATTAACTATATTGAAAGAGATATCATAAAAGGAGAAACTCAGTTTTCTCAAATTCTAAGAGATACAATTTTAGATAGTTTTAAAAGACTTATTGAGCCATCAGTTGAAAGAGAAATTCGTTCTGATTTAACTGAAAAAGCAGAAGAACAAGCTATTAAGGTTTTTGGGCAAAATGCTAAACAATTATTATTAGGAGCACCATTAAAAGGCTTAACTGTAATGGGATTTGACCCAGCATATAGAACAGGCTGTAAAATTGCTGTAATAGATGAAACAGGAAAATTGTTAACAACAACAACTGTATATCCAACAGAGCCTCAAAATGATGTTGAGGGTGCTAAAAAAGAATTAGTAAAATTAATTAACAAATTTGATATAAACATGATAGCAATTGGAAATGGAACTGCATCAAGAGAATCAGAAACATTTGTGTCTAATATGATTTCAGAGCTTGATAAAGAAATATATTATGCAATTGTTAGTGAAGCTGGTGCATCTGTATATTCTGCATCAAAACTTGCAACAGAAGAATATCCTGATATAAATGTTTCATTAAGAGGTGCAATTTCAATTGCAAGAAGACTTCAAGATCCTCTTGCAGAATTAGTTAAAATAGAGCCAAAAGCTATAGGTGTTGGACAATATCAACATGATGTTAACCAAAAAAGATTAACTGAAAGTTTAACAGGTGTTGTTGAAGATGCGGTTAATAAAGTAGGGGTTGATGTAAATACTGCTACTCCATCTTTATTATCATATGTTTCAGGAATTAATAAAACAATTGCAAATAATATTGTTAAATATAGAGATGAAAATGGAAAATTAAAAGAAAGAAAAGAACTTTTAAAAGTACCTAAATTAGGAAAAGTAGCTTTTGAACAATGTGCTGGTTTTATTCGTATTTTTGATGGAAAAAATCCTTTAGAGATAACAGCGGTTCACCCTGAAAGTTACGATGTTGCTGAAAAGCTTTTAAAGAAAATCGGATATGATAAAAATGATTTAGTTGATAAAGATAAATTAAATGAAATAAAAGCACATTTAAGTGCATTAAATGTGGAAAAGACAGCTAAAGAATTGGATGTTGGAGAATTAACATTAAAAGATATTATAGAAGAGCTTTCAAAACCAGGAAGAGATCCAAGAGATGAAATGCCAAAACCAGTATTAAGAAGTGATGTATTAAAATTTGAGGATTTAAAAGAAGGGATGATTTTAACAGGAACAGTAAGAAATGTTATTGATTTTGGGGCTTTTGTAGATATTGGTGTTAAACATGATGGATTAGTTCATATCTCAGAATTAAGTGACAAATTTGTAAAAAATCCATCTGATATTGTTTCTGTTGGTGATGTTGTCAAAGTAAAAGTAATTAAAATTGATACTGAAAGACAAAAAGTTGGATTAAGTATGAAGATTTAGTTTTTAGAAAAAAGAAATAAGGTTGAATATTATAGAGTTATAATATAAGAGTAAAAATTAATATTTATATAAAAAGTAAAATTATTATTTATATAAAAAACTAATATTTATATTAAATCAAAATCCTTTAAAACTAATGAGGAGAGAAAATATGGAGAATAATAAAAAATATAATCAAGATAAAAGTGAAAAAATAACAAAGCAGGATACTATTAAAATAAAAACAAATCAAGATACAATTGAAAGAATAAAAACAATATGTATAATACTTCTTTCTATAATTCTATTTATATATCTAGCAATTGGTATATTTAATATGTCAAAAGGTGGAAAAATGGGATTTTTCTCACTTAGGTTTTATATTATGGCATCTGATTCAAATGAGGCGGGTACGTCTTCAGGAGATTTAATAATTGCTAGAAAAATGAATGTAAAAAGACTTAAACAAAATGATGATGTTATATATCAAAAAAATAACATAATGATAATAAAAAAAGTAAGCAAAGCTGAAAATAATGCAGGAAACATAAGTATTTATGTCGAAAATGATAAAAATAATTCAGAAGAAAAATTGGACAATTCTCATATCGTTGGAAAAGTACTTCACAGAGTGAAAGGAATTGGAAATGTAGCAATGTTTATACAAAGTCCTTTAGGAACAGTGAATCTTATTTTGATTGTTATTTGCATTTTCATACTAATAAAAAAATTGATGTATAATAATAAGTCTGATGATGACGAAGAGTCAATTTCTAATGATAAAACATCTGATGAAGAATAGATGAATAAATTGATAAGAAGGAAATTAGTAATATGGATAACAAAAGTGAAAAAAAATTAGATGAAAAAATCAAAAACAAGACAAGAACAGAGAATAAAACGGTTAAAACCAAAAGTCGTAAGAAAAAAATAAAAAAAATAATAAATGTAATAGACTACATTGTGATTTTTCTTGTTATTTTCGTAAATGCAGTATTAATTTTTAAGTCAATGAGTAATCCAGGAAAATCACCATCAATATTTGGTAAAAAGGCATTTGTTATTATTTCAGGAAGTATGATTCCTCATATTCAAATAGGAGATGTGGTTTTAATTAACGAAACTAACAATGTTGCTGTTGGAGATGTTATTGCTTTCAGGCGAGATTCAAGTGTTATTGTACACAGAATTGTTAAAGAAATGAATGTTAATGGTAAATTAATGTATCAAACAAAAGGTGACAATAATAATGTTGAAGATAAGGAATTAGTTGAAACATCAATTATTGAGGGAGTAATGTTTGGAAAAATTCCTTTTATAGGTAAAATCTTTTTATGGCTATATAACCATATTTCAATTGTTATTGCAGTAGCTATAATAATTATAATTCTTAAGTTTTTTATTACAAGATAATATAGAGGAACGTAAAAAAATATAAAAATACAATAAATATAATAAATAGGAATAAAAGAACTCCTTTAAAATAAACTTATACAAAGTTTATTTTAAAGGGGTTTTTAATAATGGAAGACTTAATAAAAACAACTATTTTAGGCTTGTTTTTCGGAACATTTGGAACAACTTTAGGAGGAATTATTGGAGTTACTTTTAAAAGGAATTCTGATAATTTTTTAGGATTTATTTTATCACTGGCATCTGGCTTAATGACCGCAATTGTGTGTTTTGAATTAATTCCAGAAGCAATGGAAATTTCAAAAATATGGACAGTTTTATGTGGCATAATTCTAGGAATTCTATTAATGATATTTTGTGACATAACTGTTGAAAAAAAATTCAAAAAAATGAAAATAAATGATAAAAAAGATAGCTTATTAAAAACTGGAATAATTGTAAGTATAGGTCTTGCAATTCATAATTTCCCAGAAGGGCTAGCTATAGGTACTGGATTTGAAGCATCACTATCACTAGGATATTCACTAGCTATAGCAATTGCAATGCATGATGTTCCAGAAGGAATATCAATGGCAGTTCCAATGAAAAATGGAGGAATAAAAACAAGTAAAGTAATTTTTTATATAATACTTTCAGGAATAACAACACGGAATAGGAGCATTCTTTGGCGCTCTAATAGGAGGAATTTCACAAAATATAATAGCACTATGCTTAGCATTTGCAGCAGGAGCAATGTTATATATTGTTTCAGGGGAGTTAATACCAGAATCAAATAATCTATCTAAAACTAAGTTTCCAACCATCGGAAATATTTTAGGCTTTATTTTAGGATACTTGAGCCTTAATATACACTTTTAAAGCAGAAAACTTAAGGAAAAAAATGGAAATCTATTGAAAAAAACTTATATTCAAGATATAATACCAACAGTAAACAACAAAAAATAACAAAAGAAAAGGGAGGAAAAAAATGGCAACAAGAGATAAAAATATATGGATATTAATCGTATTTATACTAGCTGGTCTAGTAATAGGGGGACTTATAGGACAATTTGCAGCAAAAATGGATTCATTATGGTGGTTAGCATATGGAGAAAGTTTTGGTTTATCAGAACCATTACAATTAGATTTAAGCATTATCAAACTTACATTTTCAATAATGCTAAAAATAAACATTTCAAGTATCATTGGAATGGCAATAGCTATTTTTGTTTATAGAAAAGTGTAATTATTAACTAATATATTCTGGGAGAAAGGATAATTATGACAATAAAAATTAAACAACTTCCAGAAACAGAAAGGCCATATGAAAAATTGGAATTATATGGCGAAAAAATGTTATCAAATGCTGAACTTTTGGCAATAATAATCAAAAGTGGAACAAAAGAAAATACATCTGTAGAACTTGCAAATAAAGTTTTATCTTTAATTACAGATAATCATGTAACAAATGATTCATTATCAAACAAAGCACAAGATATTTCATGTAAATATAATAGTGCTTATAATGATAATAATTCTAATAATATTTTACAATCATTACAACAAATTTCTTTAGAAGAATTTCAAAAAATAAAGGGAATTGGAAAAGTAAAAGCAATTCAGCTTAAAGCAGTTTGTGAATTAGCTAGAAGAATGGCACAACCTATTAATAAAAGAAATATAAAAATTAATTCTTCAGTTGATGTAGCACAATTGCTAATGGAAGAATTAAGATTTGAAAAGGTTGAATATGCTAAATTGTTGTTATTGAATTCTAAAAATATTTTAATTAGAATTATTGATGTTTCTAAAGGTGGGACAAATTCTGCTATTGTTGAGCCAAAAGAAGTTTTGCAAGAAGCTATAAAATCGGGAATTCCTAAAATTATTTTGGTGCATAATCATCCAAGCCGGAGATGCAACACCAAGCAGAGCTGATATAGAAATGACAAAAAGGTTATATTCTGCTGCCAATATTTTAGGAATTCAATTGTTAGATCATATTGTTATTGGCAACAGGTGTTATACAAGTATTTTCTCGACAGAAAGGATTGTGGAAAATTAAATGAAAAAAAATAGGTTTAAAAAATTTTTTGGACTAGCGTCTAAAGATATAGGAATAGATTTAGGAACAGCTAATTTATTAGTAACATTAAAGGGAAAAGGAATAGTTTTAAAAGAACCTTCTGTAGTTGCAATTGATAGAAAATCAGGAAATATTTTAGCAACAGGATATGAAGCAAAAGAAATGCTTGGCAGAACTCCAGATGAAATAAGAGCTGTTAGGCCTATGAAGGATGGTGTAATTGCAGATTTTACAGGAACACAATTGATGTTAAGAAATATTATGACAAAAGTTTGCCAAAGATATTCTATTGGAAAACCTAGAGTTGTTGTTGGGGTTCCATCTGGTATAACTGAAGTTGAGGAAAGGGCTGTTGAAGAAGCTGTTCTTTATGCTGGTGCTAAAGAGGTGTATTTAATTGAAGAACCAATGGCTGCTGCAATAGGTGCAAATATGGATGTTGCAGAACCTAGCGGAAATATAATTGTTGATATAGGTGGTGGAACAACAGAGGTTGCTGTTATTTCTTTAGGCGGAATTGTTGTTAGCAATTCAATTAGAGTTGCTGGGGATGAATTAGATGAAGATATTGTAAACTATGTTAAAAGAGAAATGAATCTTGCTATTGGTAATACAACTGCTGAAATTATCAAAACTGAAATTGGATGTGCAATGCCACTAATGACAGATTTATCATTTGAAGTAAAAGGTAGAGATTTAGCAACAGGATTACCAAGAACAGTTCATATTAGTTCATCACAAGTTCAAGAAGCAATGCAGGAATCAATTTTTAAAATTGTGGATATTGTAAAAAATACTTTAGAAAGAACACCTCCTGAACTTGCATCAGATATAATGGAAAAAGGAATCGTCTTAGCTGGTGGTGGTGCACTAATTAAGAATTTAGACAAGCTTCTAAGTCAAGTAACAGGAATGCCTGTGCTTATTGCGGATAATCCGTTAGATTGTGTTGCAAGAGGTGCAGGGAAAACATTAGATGAGATTGAAAAATTAAAAAGTGTGTTACTTAATTCAAGAAAGAGAAAATAGAAACTAAAAAGAAAAACGAGATTGATGAAGGGTGTTATAAAATACCAGAAGGGATTTACAAAATAGGATGAAGAATAATAAAAAAAGTACTATTATTGGTATAATGATTACTGTGCTAATTTTAATTTTTTTGGTTGGTGTATCAAACATCAAAATAGATAAAATTTCGCAAGTTGGTAATCCTTTTACAAAGTTTGTTAATTCAATTCAAAATAGTATGGTTTATTTAAAAAATAAGTTAGCTGGCAATGATTCATTTTTTATTAATGTTGAAGAGATGAAAAAAGAAAATGAGAAATTAAAAAAAGAAAATAGTGAGCTAGAGCAGTCTTTAAGAGAATTGGAAATAGTTAAAGCGGAAAATGCTACTTTGAAAGAATATGTTAATTTGACAGATAAATATAATGAATATAATACTAAACCTGCATATGTAATTCAATCAGATATTAGTAATTACAGTAAAATTATTATGATTAATGTTGGAAAAAATGATGGAATAGATGTTAATATGACTGTTATTTCTGATAAAGGTTTAGTTGGTCATGTTATTTCGGTTACAGATGATACAGCAAAAGTTGAGACGATTATTGATACATCAAGCACAGTTTCTTGCACAATCAGTACAACAAGAGATAGTATTGTTGCAAGAGGTGTAATTGATTCTAATAAAAATTTAAAAGCAACTTTTATACCAACAGAGGCTAATGTTTTAGAAGGAGATAATGTCGAAACTTCAGGCATTGGAGGTATTTATCCAAAAGGCATTCATATTGGTACAATAAAACAAGTTGTGAATACAAAAAATATTACAAATAGATATGCTATTATTGAAACAGCTGTTGATTTTTCTAAATTGGAAACGGTTTTAGTTATAACAAATTGATTAATATAGACAGTTTTGATAAATAAGTTTATAGCTTTAATTATTATAAAGTAATTAAAATTTTTAGTATAGTAAATAAGTAAAAAAGAAGGTGAATAATCTGAAAAAAACAATATCAATATTAGGAATAATACTCACATTTTTTATATTATATTTTTTGCAAATTAATTTTTTTAGTTGGTTTAATATTGCAGGAGTAAAGCCAAATCTATTTGTTGTCTTAGTTTTATGTTTAGGATTATTCATTAATAAAAATATTGCTATTATTTTTGGATTTATAATTGGAATATACTTAGATATTTTAACAGGTAGACAAATTGGTATATCTGCGGTAATATATGCTCTTATCGGATTTTTAGGAGGATATTTTGATAAAAATTTTTCAAAGGAAAGTAAAATTACTATATTATTGATGGTTGCAGGAAGTACGATAATTTTCGAAACAATAGTGTATATTTATACAATTGCAAGAAATCAAATACCATTACAATTATTTGGATTTGTAAAAATATTACTAATTGAAGTTGTTTTTAATGTTTTATTAACAATAATTTTATATCCATTGATAAAGAAATTAGGATATTCTTTAGAAAATATATTTAAGAAAAAAAGAGCTTTAACAAGATATTTTTAAATATATTGGGATGTGCCAATCTGTGAAAAACACAGGTTTAGACATGTCCTTAATTGCATGTTTGAAGGGTAGGTGTGAAATTGGACAAGACTGATATAAGAAGCAGCAAAATTAAATATAATATTCTTTCAATGCTAGTATATATTTTGGGTGTTATTTTATTAATACAATTATTTAACCTACAAATTATAAAAGGTCAAGAGTATAGAGAACAGTCAAATACGAGATTAACCAGGGAATCTGTTCTTAAAGCAGCAAGAGGTAATATTTTGGATAGAACAGGAAATCCAATCGTATCAAATACAATGGGGTTTAGATTGGACTTATATAAAACTAAGGTAGATAATCAAACATTAAATAATACAATTTTAAATATTATTCATATTCTAGAAAAAAATGGTGATAAATACTATGATAACTTGCCAATTACAATAAATCCTTTTGAATTTACTAATCAAGATGAAGAATTTTTAAAAAAATGGAAGAAAAGAAATAAAATTGATGAAAAGTCATCTGCTGAGGATTGTTTTTACTCATTAAAACAAAAATATGAGATACAAAGTAATGATATTGAAGAAACAAGAAAAATTATGGCAATAAGATATGAAATATCACAAAATGGATATAGTAATACAAAAGCTGTTGAAATTTGCGGAGATTTGAGTAGAGAAAGCGTTATGGAATTAAGTGAAAAGAATGCAGATTTTGCTGGAATTGATATTGTTACAGAACCAATAGTTTCATATACTTCTGGAAATTTAGCTTCACATATTTTAGGAACTGTTGGAAAAATAGATCAAAAGGAATTAGAAGGAAAAGAAAATACATATGATATGAATGATTTAATTGGAAAAACAGGAATTCAATATGTATTTGAGGATTTATTAAAAGGAAAAAATGGAATTAGACAAATTGATATGGATATTGATGGAACAATTACAGGGGAATATATTGCACAAGAAGCTGTTGCAGGATCAGATGTAGTTTTAACAATTGATTCTAATTTACAAGCAGTTACAGAAAAAGCTTTAAAAGACAATATAACTAAAATTTCGACTGGTGGTTTTTCATCAAGAAGCGATGCAGATGCAGGTGCAGTTTGCGTAATGAATGTAAAAACAGGTGAAATACTTGCTATGGCTAGCTATCCAGATTATGAGCCACAACTGTTTGTTAATGGGATTAGCAATGAAAAGTACAATGAATACCAACAAACAGCAGCTTTATATAATAGAGCTATAAGTGGCGCATATGCTCCAGGTTCAATTTTTAAAATGATAACTGCAATAGCAGGCTTAGAAAGTGGTGCTATAAATACTAACACAACAATAAATGACACTGGGGTTTATCCACATGCACATAAACCAGTTTGCTGGTATTATACTGAATATGGTAGAGGACATGGACCATTAAATGTTTCTGGTGCAATTAAACATTCTTGTAACTATTTCTTTTATGAAGTAGGAAATAGAATTGGTATAGACACTATTGAAAAATATGCAAAATATTTTGGACTTGGGAAGAAAACCCAGGTTGAATTGCCAAGTGAATCATCAGGTAAAGTGGCAAGTAGAGCTATTGCTGAAAGTGAGAATAGAACGTGGTATGTAGGTGAAACTTTATCTGCTTCAATTGGACAGAGTTACAACAACTTTACTCCAATTCAAATGACAAAATATATTAGTATGCTTGCAAATGGTGGAAAAAACATAGATGTAAGTTTAATCAAATCTATAATTGATAGCAATGGAAATGAAATGTCAAAACAAGATATTGATAAATTTGTTAATGAAAGATTAGGATTTGATTCAAATGAAAATAATGAAAATTTAAATATTTCTCAAGAAAATTTACAAGCAATTTTAGAAGGAATGAAAGGAGTTACAAGTGAGTCTGGAGGAACAGCATATTCAACATTTTCAGGATTTAATGTTGAAGTAGCTGGAAAAACAGGTACTGCACAGGTTGGAAATAAAACAAATGGATGGTTTGCGGGTTTTGCACCATATGAAAATCCAGAAATTGCTATAGTAGTTGTTGTTGAGAATGTAACACATGGAGGATATACAGCAGAAGTTGCAAGAGATATTTTTGCCGAATATTTTGGAATGAATGCTAATGAAATTACAGAAACTCAAGAAGCAGTTCCAAGTACACAAATTGTTAGATAATGTATTCTAAAGAAAATATGTAGAAGGAAAGGAAGAAAAAATGGCTTACAAAGATGTAGAATTTAGTTTAAGAAGAAAACGTATTACTATTGGAATTAGTGAAGACGCAGAATTTAAAATTGTTATTGCAATTTTGAAAAGAAAAATGCCAGAAATAAAGGAATTATATAAAAATAATCAACCTGAAATATCTATTCTTGGCAGAGAATTTAGTAATAAAGAGATTTATCATATTCAAAAATTGATTGCTAAATTTTTTGATGCAGATGTAAATTTCTCTCGCGCAAAAATGTTAGGTTTGCATAGTATTAGAAAAACTTTTAATAAAGATTTAGCAGTGTCAAAAACAAAATATTACAGACATTCGTTAAGATCAGGTCAAAGGATTGAATTTGAGGGAAGTATTATAGTTTTAGGTGATGTGAATTTTGGTGCTGAAGTAATTGCAGGAGAAAACATTGTTGTGCTTGGTGTTTTAAGAGGTTTAGCACATGCTGGAGCAAAAGGAAATAAAGATGCAATTATTTCTGCTGGTGCTATTCAAACAAATCAAATTAGAATTTCTAATATTGTAAAAGAATTTGAAAGAGGAGAGTTCGAGGATACAATTATAAAAACAAATGTATATTTAAATGAAAATGATGAGATTATTGTTGAATAGAAAGGAAATTAGATTATATCTAAATAGAGTAAAAATTTGATTTATATGGAACACTATGTGCTTATCTACAAAAAAGTTTAAAAGCTTTCTAGTGGAGTACATTGTGTTCCAATTTTTTAACTATTTTTATAATCTAGCTTAAAAGCAGCAAAACTAATGAAATAAACAGAAATTCGTCTTGTATACCTTCTTCATATAAAAAAAATAAAATACATATTATTAAAATATCATCAAAAAATATTTTTATTCCAAATAGTTCAAATATAACTTCGTTAGTATTAAAAAAAGTTGGAAAATGGCTTGATGTATAACTATTTGTGGCTCTTGAAGTATTTGAATTATCTGAAAAATTTGAATTGTATGAAACATCTGAAGTATTATAATTGTTTGAAGTGTTTGAAACATTTGAAATTTTTGATACATTCGAAGTATTTGATATGTTTAATTGATTATTATACATTTTTTTAGCTTGGATGTGCTTTTGAGCATAATTACAGGGCACAGGTCTTCTCATAAAATTAGGAGGAGGTAAAAAAGAAGATAATCTATTTGACATTTTTATTATCACCACCTAAAGGATTCATTATTTCAAAAATTTTACCCATTTTCATTAATTGAATATATTGGTCAACTTTATTTTTACGGCTATCTTTTAAATATGGTTTTAAAGACCTTAATAAATTGGCTCTTGAATCATCTTGATTATTATTTAGCGAACTCATAATTTGTTGCATTTTAAAAAAAGTATTTATATCAAAATTGTCTGAAGAATTCCTAGCGTTATCCGAAAAATCTGTATTTGAAGAATTATTATTTGAGGTATTATTATTTGATGTATTAGTATTTGAAGTATCATTATTTGAAGATTCACTATTTTCTTTAAAATTATTCATTATATTTTTAAAACTGTCAGAAAAATCCTTATTATTCATCATTTGACTAAAGTTTTTTAGCATTTCAGATGCATCATTATTCAAACAAAATCACCTTCTTATAAATATTTTTTAAAAAGTATAAAATCTTAGTAATATTATATTCAGTTAATATATGAAATTGTGAAAGAAAAAGTTAAAAAAAGATGTGTCAATATATTGTAATTTCCGCGAATTTAAGATAAAATATTGTAAGTAAATTGTAATATAAAAAAACAAAATAAAAATATTACAATTAAAATATCACAAATTGTAAAAAACTTTTTAAATTGCACATATTAAAAATGACAAAATATTTAAAATATATTGTATTAAAATGTGTAAAGAAAAAAAGTGTAGAGGTGGTAAGGATGTTTCAAAATATAGAAAAAGGCTTTGATAAGAGAGAAAATCAAAGTGAGGATGTAAAATTGTATAAAATTGCAGAGTTAAAAGAACTTGCAAAAAAATTTTTTGTTAAACAAAATATTGTGCTTTATATAGTATCACTAATGATTTCAATGGTTAGCTTTGGAGGAAATAGTTCATTAGGCTTAGCTCCATTTGCTTTAGCTATTTTAGCAGCAACTTTAAGTAATTCTATTCCAGTTGGATTTGTTTATGTTTTAACTTGTATAGGTACATATTTGGGGTTTGGAACAAGTGGACTATTAAATTATATTATCACTACAGTAGTATTTTTCGCAAGCTTGTTTATATTAAAAACACGTGTACAAGATGATTGTAATGAAAGACGAAAAGTTGGGAAAAATCTTATAATTGCAAGCTTAATAGTACAAATTGGACCAATGATATTTGGTACATTTTATTTATATGATTTATTAATAGGAATTATGCAATCAATTATTGTATTTATTTTTTATAAAATATTTGTTAATTCAATTACAGTCATAAGAGATTTTAGTTATAAGAAAGTATTTTCAATTGAAGAGTTAATGGGCGCCAGCATGATGCTTGCAATAGCACTTTCAGCTTTAACGCCAATACATATATTTAGTTTTTCTTTAAAAAATATTTTATGTATTTTGATAGTACTTGTACTAGGCTGGAAAAATGGAATGTTAGTAGGAGCTACAGGTGGAATTACTGTTGGAATTGTACTTGGAATAATTGATGTAGGAAATCCAATTATGATTGCTGCATATGCAATTTCAGGATTAATTGCTGGTTTATTTAGTAGATTTGGAAAACCAGGTGTTATTATAGGATTTGTTCTTGGAAACACTGTTCTGACATATGTTTCAAATGGAAATATAGTTCCAATAATTTTATTCCAGGAAATTCTAATTGCTTCTCTAGGCTTATTATTGATTCCTAAAAAAGTTGAATTTGTTATTGAAGATATTTTTACAAATTCAAAATTATTACCAGAAACAACAGGTAGAGCATTAGAGGGAAGTAAAGAAACTTTAAGAAAATTAACAAATATTTCTGAAACAATTTCTGAATTAGCACAAAGTTATACACAAACAGCAGCAACTGTTTTAGATGATGAAATGACAAAAATAGAAAAAGAAAATGAGGAAATATTTGTAAAAGAATTACGAAATAATATTGAAGAGTTACAAGAAAACATGTTATATGAAGAATTATACTATTCTGATGAAATTGTAACTGACGTTTTCAAATTTCTTTTAGTTAATACTAGAATTACTGAAAAGGCTTTAATAGAGATATTCTCAAATCATAATGATTATATTTTAGGATTTGATGAAGATAGTGAAAACAAAGATGCAATAAAAAAAGATATATCTGAAATGATTAAAAAGATTAATTATTCATATAAAACTAGTAAAATGAATTTCGTATATAAAAAGAAAATAGAAGAAAATAATAAAAATGTTTCAGCACAATTACAAGGTGTTTCAGAAATGATTGCAGAAGTTGCAGGAGAGCTTGAAGAATCTCAAAATAATGAATCTGATGATGAATTTAAAGCAGAAAAAGAGCAAATAATTCAATTATTAAAACAAAAACAAATAAACATTGATGAGATTTATATTAAAAGAGAAGATACAGGAAGATATCAAGTAATTGTTTATGAAAAAACATGTGATGCAGTTGATGGAACAGATTGTCCATATAAAACAATAGGACAAGTTATTTCAAGAGTTTTAAATGAACAAGTTAGTTTGGCAAACCAGGTTTGTGGTTTAAGAAAAAAACAAGATATTTGCAAATTTTCGTATATGTCAAAAGATAAATTAAATTTACAAATAGGTATTGCAAAATCAACAAAAAATGGTTCACCAGTATCAGGCGATACAAGTATTCAAACAAGATTAGAAGATGGAAAATATTTAATAGCATTAAGTGATGGAATGGGTTCAGGCCCTGAAGCTAGAAAAAGCAGTAAAATTGCTATTAAAATGTTAGAAAGATTATTAACAGCAGGATTTAAGAAAGATACATCAATTAAATTAATAAATTCTACATTGGCAACAAGTATGAAGGAAGAAGATATGTATGCAACACTTGATATTGCGATTTTAGACCTATATGCTGAAAATATGGAATTTGTAAAAAATGGTGCTTGCCCAACATACATTAAACGAAATAAAAATGTTCAATTAGTAAAATCGATTTCAATGCCAACAGGAATTTTAGAGGATATTGAATTAATAGTATATGACAAAGATATAGAAAAAGGAGATATATTTGTTATGTGCTCAGACGGAATAATTGAATCAAATAATGATTATCAAAATAAAGAGTTATGGCTTAAATATTTACTAGAAGAAATTAATAGTGATGATGTTCAAAAAATAGCTGATATTATAATTTCAGAAGCTATTGATAATGATTTTGGTAAAGAAAAAGATGATATGACTGTAATTGTGGCTAAGGTATGTTAACCACGTTAATGTGAAACGTTCCGGGACGGTCTTGTTTTGTTTCAGAAATGAAACAAAACAAGACCGTCCCGGAACGTTTCATTTGACTCCTTTTGCCTCCAATTACTCAAAATTTTAAAAAAAAGGTTTACAATTAAAAACCACTTATGATATAATTTTTAAAGAATAGATAGAGGTGATTTAATGAATCAAATATTATTAACAAATGATGACAAAAATGGCTCATCATCAGGGATGAAGCCTATTATAAGATTTTTCTGTGTTGCAATAATAATTTTTGCAATTATTTTAATTTGTGAAGGTGGTTTTAAACTATATAATTCATTAGGAAAAAATAAAGATTTTCCTAAACCAGCATTAATAAGTGAGAAAAATGGAAGTTCTCTAAATATTGTTGTTAATGGTGAAATTGGGATTAATAAATTGGTATATTCATGGAATGGTGGAGATGAAACTGTAGTTGAAGGAAATGGTATGAAAAATGCTAAATTTGAAATACAAATTCCAAATGGAGACAATGTTTTAAGTTCATATGTTGTTGATGTTAAAGGAAATAAAACAAAATTTGAAGATGTTCCTGTTTCATTTACTTCATCAGATGATACTGTAAAACCAATTATTTCTTTAGAAAACAAAGATGGTAAATTAGAAGTGTCAGTTACAGATGAAACAGAATTAGATTATATGACATATCAATGGGAAGAAGCTGAAGAAGTAAGAGTTGAGGTATCTGAAGATGATAAAAGAATGATTAAGCAAACAATAGATGTAGAAAAAGGAACAAAAAGATTAGTTATTTCAGCTTATGATAAATCAGGAAATAAACAAACAGTTTCTAAAAAAATAATAGGTTCTAATGGACCAACAGTTACAGCTTCAATATCAAATGGAAATTTTGTTATAAAAGTAACAGATGAATTTGGATTAACAAAAATTGAATATACACATAATGATGAATTATTTACAATTAATGATTTACCACAAAATGCTACAGAATATGAATTTACAATCCCTGTAAAAGATGGTGACAATTATGTTAAAGTAAATGCATATGAAAATGGAATAATGACAGAATTTAAATGCAAAAAGACAAAATAAAGATAGGTGAATACAAATGATTCAAAATATATACATTATTGATGAAGATAAAGAATTATATAACACATTAATAGAATTATTCAAAAACGATGAAAGTTATTGCTTTAAAAATGTAAAAGAAAGTGAATTAGAGATTGCTTTGAAAAATATTCCAAAATTAATTATAATTCATGAAGATACAATAAACGGAAGTGTAATAGATATTTGCAACAAAATACGAGAAAATGATGATAACATCATTACACCTGTTATGGTAATTTCATCAAATATAGAGCATAACCACAGAGTTGAAATTTTAAAAGCATCAGTTGATCGTTTTATAAGAAAACCAATAGATGAAGATTATTTATATTACACAATAATAAATATTATTAGATTATTAGATATTAATAGAACAGTAAGCCCATTAACAGGGCTTCCTGGAAATGTACAAATCCAAGCTGAAATGAAAAAAAGACTTATTAATAAAGAAGAATTTGTAATGTTATATTTAGATTTAGATAATTTTAAAGCATATAATGATACATATGGTTTTATAAAAGGTGATGAGGTAATAAAATTTACTTCAAAAACTATTTTGAAAAATGTACATGAAATTGATTTTGAAAAAGGATTTGTAGGTCATATTGGTGGAGATGATTTTATAGCAATTATTTCAAATGATAGATTTGAAGAATTATGCCAAAATATTATAGTTGATTTTGATTATAATGTTTTAGATTATTATGCACAAGAACACATTGAAAATGGTTATATAGAAGTAAAAAATAGAAAAGGAATTATGGAACAATTTCCATTAGTTTCAATTTCAATAGGAGTTGTTAAAGTTGATGATACTTTCAAAAATATCCTGGAAATTGGAGAAGTTGGGGCGCAAGTTAAACGACTTGCAAAAAGTATTCAAGGAAGTACATATGTTGTAAATAGAAGGAAGTTGAAAAATGAAAATTAATATTGTAATGGTGGAGCCTGAAATTCCACAAAATACAGGAAATATAGCAAGAACCTGTGCAGCAATAGGTGCTAAATTGCATTTAGTTAAACCATTAGGTTTTGAAATTAGTGATAAATACTTAAAAAGAGCAGGTTTAGATTATTGGGATAAATTAGAAATTGAAGAACATGAATCATTAAATGAATTTCTAGAAAAGTATCCAATTAATAATAATATGTTTTTAGCAACTACAAAAGCTAAACACTGTTATTCAGATGTTGATTATTCAAAATTTGATGAGATTTTTATTTTATTTGGGAAAGAGACAAAGGGATTACCAGAAACGCTTTTATTAGATAATTTGGATAATACAATTAGAATTCCAATGAGACAAACTTTAAGGTCATTAAACTTATCTAACTCAGTTGCAATAGTGGTTTATGAAGTTTTAAGACAAAAGAATTTTGAAGGACTAGAAGAAATAAGTTCGTATTTTTAATTGATTACATATTTATAATATACAAAGGAGGAACAAATGGAGGATCAAGGAGTAGTAGTTGTCAAAGATAGTTTTTTAGCAAGAATTACTCAAGCAATAAAAAAATTTTTCTTTAAAGGAAAAACAAATGAATTACTTTTAGCTGAAAAAAATGAATCAAGAATTAAATTGATTGAGGCAAATGAAGAGTTTATACAAAAAGAAATTCAAGATGCACGAAGAGCTTATAGGAAATATGTTATCAATAATGATAAAAACATTTCAATTGATGTATTATCATATATTACGCAAAAAATAAATGAAAATGAACAAGAAATCAGAAAAATTATTCAGATTAACAATGATGATATTACATATGAAGAAATAGTTCAATTAATTGAAGATGAAAAAAACAATGTTGAAAGCTTTAAATCAAAGAACAAAAAAACAGGGCGTTTTAATGTTCCGGTTGGTGTTATTGGAATGGAATGTTCTAATGTAAATGATTGTATAAAATGTATATTAAAAGCAATATCAACAAGAAATGCAATTATAATTTTACATAACAATTATAGTAAATATAGCACAGAAGCTTTAATTCTTTTAATTATTAAAGAATGCTTGAAAAATTACTATATAGATGATAATATAATTCAAATGTTTGAAAAGGAAGAAATTGACTTAAAAAAATTAGACAAATTAATAAAAAAAGACGGAGAAAAAATAGAAAAAGAAATTCCTAAAACTATTTATATTTATCAAGAAAACGAAAATTATGAAACTGAAGTTCAAAACGAAATTGATAGACTAAAAAATAATGATATATATAAATCATATGAAATTAAACCAATCAAAGGGGAATTTGGAACAATAGTAAATTATTTAAATAATGATAAAGCTTCTGCTGTTTGTATGTATACAGATAATTCACAAAAAGCTTACAAGTTTATTAATTGGATAGATTCTCCAAATGTATTTGTAAATACAGGAATACAAAAATGCAAAAATAGTATTGCAGGAGAAAATGATTTCTTTAAATCAAAATATGTTTTACATGAAGATGTTTTTTAATGAAGATAATAGTTTTGGATTTGAAAAAAATGATGATTGTTTAATAAAGAGGACAGCTCTAAAAATCAAAATTAGATTTTAGAGTTGTCCATTTTTTAATTTATGTAATTAGTGTCAAGAAGTTTCGGAAAAATAATCTTAATATAATGTTGTAAAAATAT
>CAMEHU010000014.1 GCA_945917765.1 uncultured Lachnospiraceae bacterium
AAGGCAACGACAAGCACATCGAAGCCGACAACGACAACAACCACGACAACCAAGGCAACGACAAGCACATCGAAGCCGACAACGACAACAACCACAACAACCAAGGCAACGACAAGCACATCGAAGCCGACAACGACAACAACTACGACAACCAAGACAACGACAACCACACCGAAACCGACCACCACAACGACAACAACAACTACCACAACAACGACCACCACAACGACCAGCACAACAACAACAACGACCACGACAACAACGACCACGACAACAACAACGACAACGACCACAACGACCACAACGACCACGACAACAACGACAACAACAACCACCACCACAACGACCACCACAACCACCACAACAACGACCACAACAACAACCTCAAACAACTGGACCCCACCCGAAAAAGAAAGTTTAGTCCACAAAGATAAACAGATATCGGATGAAACTTATGATGTGTTAATTAACACTGCAAAACTTTTCGGAATAAACGAATATAAAATAGTATGGTCAGACCTGCCAGTAAGCTACGGATATACAGATCCTGGTTTATTCTATTGCATGAGACAGGGTATAGCACCATATTATGGAGTACAGGTAATTCCTAGTTCAGAGGTTAAGACTGTTGTTCCAAGCAGTAGACGAATTGATGAATTAAATATGAAGCATTACGATTATATTTGCTACAGACCAATCGTCGATAATGATAGCATAGACTATATAGAAGCGAATTACGACGATACAGAAGGAGCTATAAAGTATGATGGAAAAGTCGTAATGGCAATTGAAGACGTGGTTGAACCACATAATGGTTCAGCAGATTCACATTATGAATTTGAGCTCTTTAGCTTAAATTTGGACAATTCATTTGAATTTTCCAATTGGTATTTAATCCCTACTGAAAATGGTGCAGAAAAATTAGAAATTGCCCCAGCAAATTATAATACCACTATAAAGCCAACAAAAGAGATTAAGCATTGGATCTCTAATGAAGACCTTACTGCTGGTGAAGTAGCACTTACCAGAGATGAGTTTAAGTCATTCACTAATACTGCTGAGCAGCTTAATATAAACAAATTTAAGATCGTGTATAATAATCAGTCTTCCAATCCAATATTCTATGGATTTATGGCAGATGGAGTTGCAAGCGCAGAACTTAGAAATCAGGTTGCACTTCAGGTTATACCAACTGGTGAAATAGGTAGATTGCTTGATGTTACAGGTGAAGAAGAATATTGGTACACCAGAAAATTATTCTACTGGACGCTTATTGAAAATTACGCTGGCTATACTGGCACAGAAAAAACAAAGTATTACGTATTTCATTGGAGCGGACTTGACCAGTATAAGCAGTACTACATGATCCCAATTGATGATAATGGAAATGAGGTATATAAGCTTTATATCTCATAAGTAAAAAAGCCAACTCTTTTTGAGTTGGCTTTTTTATGGTGTGATGGACATGTCATTTTGAGTGGTGGCGTGAGAGGGAAAAAAACATTTTAAAAAAAGTTTAAAAATTACAAAACCCTATAATCCCTAAGAAAAAAACTGATTTATTTCAAATATTACAAAAATAAGTCGAAATCTTAATGTAAATGTAATAAAAGAGAATTATGCTTTTTCCGTAGATTATATAAGAAAACATTAAAAATAGTGGTATTGCAAACGAAAAAAAATTCTTTATAATGTATTACAGTAAACAAAATTCAATTTTTGAGGGAGGAAAGAACTTATGAAAAATTTAGAAAGGAACACAATTATTAAGAAAATATTGGTAGCAATTTTAATCTTAACTATGATAATACCATATTTTCCTATGTCAGTTTTTGCAGAAGATGAAGGTAATAATCAACAACCTATAACATTTACTGCAAAATGGTCAAGCAACAATGAAACAGAACAAGGTACAACTAATGACACATTTGGTATTGATTTTTCAATGTCATTTAATAATATAAATGGTTTCCAAAATGTGGGATTAGTAATTAAAACAGATGGAGGAACTGACGCTTTTGATACTGTTACTGTACAAGGAATTACAGGTGCTACAGTAGATGAAAATAGTACACATTTAGGAAGTGGTCAAGCTATTTTAGACCTTGGAAATATTAATTCAGGTACTTCAATAGGTGGTACTGCAAGTGTAAGCTTCAAAAATTTAGATGCTATTAAAGATAGAAAAGTTACTGTAACTTTAACTGGAACTTATAGAGATAATAATGGAGATACACATACAATTGAAAGAGAAATTGCTGAAAAAACATTAAATGCAAGAATAACACCAGCAGCTGTTATTACACCATTTAGTGCTGATTTAACATGGCAAAAAGTTATGGAAAATGGCGTACTAAAAGATAAAAAATCTACAATTACTGCCAATACAACAAAAATAAAAGAGAGAATAAATCCAGATGATACTTATGAAAAAGAAGTAGGTTTTTATACTAATGATATAACAGTACAATACCCATTAACAATAAGTTCATATGAAAAAACTCAAAAATTAGAATTGAATATAACAATTAATCGTTATGTATATGATGATAATAATGATGTGGTTGGAAAATTAAGTGAAGGTTATACACCAGATTGGGGAGCTTTAGCAACAGACTTTGGTACTCCAACAGAAACTACAAATGCAGATGGTTCAAAAACATATACATTTATTAAAGGAACGGATTCAAATACATATGATAGTGAAAATGTATTTACTTTAGAAAAAGATTATGTTGTTTCAATTAAATATGATACACCAAATACAAATCCAAAAACATCATCAAACGCTGACTTTAAAACATATACAGATTTTAAAGCAGATTTAACTGCAAAAGGATTTAAATTAACAAAACAATTTGGAGGGCAAGAAACTTCAGAAGCTATTACAGAAACAAGAACAATTACAACAGTAAATAATATAAATTTATATAGTTATACACCAGGAGATCATGCTTGGGTAAGTATTTATGCAGGTGGAAGTAATATTTATAGTGGAGATAATGCTTCACAAAAAATTGATCAAAGTATAAGAACAAGTTTAAAATCTACAGGAACAGCAAGGATAACAGGATATGTTAAAATGGATTACATCGATGGTGTTAGATCAACAGAAACAGGTTCAATTAAATTTAATCAACCTACATTAAAATATTTAGATGGAAATGGTGTTTTACAAACTGTTACATTAACATCTTCTCAAATGGCTATTAATTCAGTAGTAGAAAATGGATATGGATATAATGTAACAAAACAACCAATTAGCGAAACAAATGGATTTAGAATTGATTTTGAAGATTTATTAAGTAATACAAGTGATAGAAATTTAAGTGTAACTTATACATTATCAGGATTAACAGATGAACAAATAGATAATATCCAAGGAATATATGTTAACTATGTAGCAACAGGTTCAAGTTGGATTTCAGGAAGAGATTCAATCAGTATTGAAAGAAAAACAGATGTATCAGAAAATTTATATTCTTATATGGAATTAAGTTTAGGTGAAAATTTTGATGTTACATCAGAAAGATTAAATAAAAAAGAGAATAGAACACTTACATTGAAAATGTATAAAAATGAGGATGTTCTTGCAAATACTGCAACAGATAGAAATTATGTTGTAAATGTAAATCCAATTTTCTATGTAGTATTACCAGCAGGATTTACTTATAAATATGATATGGAATCATCAAATCCTGATAGTTTAGATATTGATTGGGATAATGTTGATGATGGTGTAACACAAAATGGTGAAACATATTTAAGAATTCCTTGTATAGGAACATATGATAGTAGAGTTTCAAGAGGAATTGATATAACAATCCCTTTAACAATGAAATTAACAAATGCAAATAGTAGAAAATGTGATATAAAAGCATATATGATTACAGATAATGAAAATTATTTTACAGAAGTTTCAAATTCAAATAGATTTAACAAAGTAAGTGGAGAAATTCCTGAAAAATTATTTTTATCAAGTGCAAGCTTTAATGTTACAGGTTTAAAAAGAAATCTAGCTGAAACAAAAATTGAAAGAGATATAGAAGGTTCTAGATTTTCAGTAATACCAAACCCAGCAGATGAAGTAAGAAATTGGGCAGAAAAAGAACAACCAGCAATTGTTTCAAGTAATTCTAAAGTTACATTTGTATCACAAATTACAAATGAAAATGAAAGCTTAAAAAATGTAAGCATTATTGCAAGATTACCAATTGCGGATAATACATTTATACAAGATAGTAATTCAAAATTAATTGAAGATGGTTATAAATTAGATTCACAATTCTATAGTGAATACGGTTCAAAAGTAAATGGATTTACAGATGGTGCTACAATTACTCAAGTTGATATGGAGAATTTAAATATCATTGGTGTATTTAAAGAAACACAAGGAAAATCAGATGATTGCACAGACAAAGCAAAAATTTACGTATCAACAGATGCAAATGCAGACTTTGATTCTACAAGCTTTCAAGAATACATACCAGGAACAACATCTTTAACAGGTGTAAAAAATATTAAAGTAGTATTAGATTCAACAGAAACATTAGAGTCTGGACAAAACTTATTATTAAAATATGAAATGACAATGCCAAATCAAAAAGGTATGGTAGGTGCTCAAACAGCTGTACAATGTACAAAATCAGAAGAAACAAATGCACAATTATTATATTCAGCAGCTGCATATGTTATTAATGGTCAAGATAAAGGTACAATTAAAGTACAAAAAACATTTGAAAACTATGCAGAAGGTGTTGTACCAACAGAATATGGTGTTTCAAGTTTAGCTGGAATTCAATTTAAATTACAATATTTTGATGAAGCTGAAAATGGAAGAGTATTCTTAAAAGATAGCAATAATCAAGATGTAGTAGCTACTACAGATGCAAATGGTGTTGTAACATTTACAGATGTTCCAGCAGGAAAATACTATTTATATGAAGTAACAGAATTTGAATACTATGCAGGTATTGGTAATGTAAATGTTGTAGATTTACAACCTTCTGAAACAGAAAACATAACAGTAGAAAATAGATTAAAAAGAGGAAAAATTGTAATTAACAAAACATGGGAAAATGTTGAAAACAATGAACATGAAAGAAAAGCAACATTTAATATTACAAGAAATAAAAGAGAAAATGAAACTTATCAAGAAGTTGGAACAAGTGTAATAACAATTGATAATAAAGCATATGCAATTAATTTACCATATGGTGATTATACAATTGATGAATATTCAACAGAAGATGGATGGGCTCCAGAAGTTGCAAGCAAAAATATTACATTAAAAGAAGAAGTACATTCAGCTTCAGATACAACTTTTAAGAACCAATTAATAAATAATGGTGTATTAAAAATTACAAAAACAGTACCAGATGGTGAAAGTGTTAATGGATTAAAATTCCATATTACAGGTAGTGGTGTTGATAAACATCCTGAAGATTTAAATGTTAATATTAATGCTGATATTACATTTACAATTGGAGAATCATCAACTTATCCAAGTAATGTTAGTGTAAATGTATATGGAACAACTGCAATAATAACAGTTGAAGATTTATACTTAGGATATTACACTATAGAAGAAATTGAAATTCCAACAATAGGTGAAACAGAGGTTGAAAAATATATTCCTGTAAAATCATTTGCAAGAATTACAAAAGAAAATGTTTCTGAACCTGTAAGTGTTACTTTAACAAACTCATACAAATATGGAACAATTCAAATTAATAAAACAGCAAAATTAAGAGATGGAGAAACATTAACTGATATTGCAGATTTAAGTCAGTTCAAAGTTCATGTAACAGGAACATCAGATTATGGACATACAGTTGATGAATATATCTCATTAAATGAAGAAGGATTTGGAAGACAAAGATTTGAAATAGGAACATATACTTTAACAGAGGTTCCAGTAGATGGTTATACTACATATTATGGAACAAATTCAAGTGCTTCAACAGATGCACCTACAAATGTTAGAGTTGATTATAATAAAACATATACACAAGACTTATATAATGAACATACAGGTGTTGGATTTGTAAGAGTTGAAAAAAGCTTAGAAGGAATAACAGATCCACAAAAAGTTGTAGATGCTGGAATTAAATTTAAAGTAATTGGTAGAAATGTTGCAGGTCAAAAAATTGGTCCTGAAGGAAAAGGTGTTGAAATTGAAATTAACGAAATAGATACAGAAAAGAATGTAGCTTATGGTATTTCACCAGCAATTTCAACAGGTGGAGAATATGAATTACAAGAAATTCCTGAAACAGTACCAGAATATTATGAAGCAATTGAACCAAGAGAAATTGAAATAAAATCAACAAATACATCAGTAAAACCACTAGTTGTAACAGCTGTTGATGAAAGAATAAAAGGTAACTTAGAAATAGTTACAACAACAAACCCAGCAGGTGGACCTTTAAAAGGAATCAAATACACTGTAACACCAGTAAAAATCAATTCAGATGGAACATATCAAGCAATAGGTGATACACAAGAAGTTGAAGGAAGTAATGAAGACTATAATCCAAGTTTTGCAAAATTAGAAAATATTAATGCAGGATACTATGTTGTTGACCAAAAAGAAGACTCTATTCCTACAGGATGGGAAAAAGATGTAAAACAAATTGTTGAAGTACCTGGATATAATACAGGATATGCAAACTTTGAAATTACAGAAAAATCAAGATTACGTAATAACAAAGTTATTATAAACAAAGAATTATTAAAACCAAGTGATTCTGGATTTGTTCAAGCAACTTCAGAAGATATTACAAAAGCTAAATTAAATGAAAATGAACAATTTGAAATTAAAATAAGAAATATAAATACAAGTCAAGTTTACTATGTATTTACTTCAGTGGCAAACCCAGGTGTAATCCAAGGTTTAGAAACTGGAACATATGCAATTGAAGAAGTATTTAAACCTAAATATTTATTAGAAGGATATTATGCAACAACTGTAGTAACACCAAATGTTGATGTTCCTGAGCTTCAAACTGTAACAAGAAAAATCGATGAAACAGAAGGAAAAGGATACTTATTTGAAGTTAAAGATGTTAATGGAGTTGCAACAGATGTTACAATTACTGTAAAAAATGTTATTAATACATCATTTGGATTTGGTGGACAAGATAATAAAAATAACTTAAGTAAAACAGAAGTTGATGTACAAAATATTCCAATTATTACAAAAGCAGTTGTTTATGTTGTAGATGAAAACAATGAAGCTGTATCTGGAGTTAAATTTAAATTAGTTAACTCAAGAGGCGAAACAGTTGTTATTAACGAACTTGGAACAGTATACGAAATTCCTGACAAAAAATTAGTTGTTAGAGGATTAGAACCAGGTGTATACACATTAAAATGTGTAGAATACCCACAAGATAAATATTTAAAACCTGATGATAAGCAAATTGTTGTTTATAATGATGCTTCATTAGTTGGTAGAGTTGAAGTACAAAGAAACATTCCTCGTGGAAGTTTAACATTATCTACAACATATATAAATAAAGCAGGTGAACAAGATTATACATCAAAATCTAAATATAAAATAGTAAATTCAGCAACAGGTGAACTTCTAAAATTTGTAAGAACTGCAACAGGTGATTATAAAAAATCAAACTTAGAGGATGCTTCACCAGTAATAGTTCTAAAAGCTGGACCAGTTGAAGTTGAAGGAATTGAAACAGGTGATTATGAAGTAGGTATTGTTGATGTAACAAAAGGATTTGGAATTACAAAAACAGAACCTGAATATATAACACTTGCTCAAAATGAAGAAAAAGCTGTTAATGTTAGAGTTATAAAGAAAACTGTTAAAAGCATTGGAGCTGGAGCAAATGCAACATGGTATTTAAATGAAAATGGGGATTTATATGTAATTGGAAATTTCACAGATTATGTAAATGGTAGTACAGATAGTAAATTTAAGAAAATATCTTTCCCTGTTGATGATGTTAAAATCGAAAAATTTGAAGTAAATGATTATGATTACTATTATCCTTCAATTGGTTGTGCAATTGATAAAAATGGGGATGCATGGATAATTACAAATAATGCTGTACCAGAATGTATTACAAATCAAGGAATGTTTGCTGGAGAAAGACAAAATAATGTAAAATTCGTTGATATACAATATGTAAGCATGTCTGAATCACAAGTAATTGTATTATTAGATAATAAAGGAAGAGTATGGACATATGATACAACTAACAGAAGTACAAAAATACTTTATTCTCAAGAAGAAAATCCTGCAGTAAAATTGGCTGAAATTAAATATTCACGCAATAATCAAAATAAATTAGGATTTATAGATTCAAAAGGTAAAGTATGGATTGATGGTTCATGGGTTGGATATAAGTTCTTAGGAGAAGAATATTACAGTGATAATTATTCATTAGTTTGTATTTCAGATGTAACAGATATCAGAGATGAAATTATCGAAGATTTTGTAATTGCAAATGATAGTATTATGGTAAAAGACTCAAATGGCTATTTATGGATTTGTGGAAATAGAAATGATATTTTAACAATGCAAGGATTTGGAACAGATAGTTATAATTACAATAAATTTAGAAGAGTTAGTTCAGCTTATTTTGGAGGAGCTAAGGTTGATAAAATTATGAGTAATTGTGATTACACTGGAAGTATTGCTACTGTTATTGATGAATATGGAAGAGTATGGATTTGGGGATATGGAAATAACGGAAGTTTAGGAAATGGTGCAACAGAAAATAATTCAACTCCTATATGTATTTCAGATGGCGAAACTGAAAAATTATATGGTACTCAAATAACAGATATAGATTTCTCATATAATGGTAACTATAGTGCATTTAGAGCTGTAGCCCTAGATTCAGAAGGAAGAATATGGACTTGGGGTGGAAAATCTGAGTATGGTGAAAGTGGTAGCACTAATAGAGATTATATAAAAGAACCAAAAATATTAGATGTAACATATGATGCTCACTTAGAATATAATCTTAAATTTTCAAAAGTTTTCATATCTGATCAAAATAAGGGATATTTCGCAATAGATGAAGATGGAAAACTATGGTCATGGGGAGAAAACAGCTATGGTAGATTAGGATATGGACGTTCAACAAATAATAGAGTGGATGTTCCTACAATTGTAGATATTCCAGGTTCTCCTAAAATGAAAAAAGTTGCTTCAATATATGGCACATCATTATTCTTAAGTGAAGATGGACGAGTATATATATGTGGTTCATATTATACAGATGGAAATGGTAACACATGTGATAACAAAGATGGTATAATTGAAATAACAGATAACTTTAATTTACCAGCAAATGTTACTATAACAGATGTACATATTTTATCAAATTCATCTAGCCCAACATTTTATGCAATAGATTCAAATGGAAAAGTTTATACATGGGCATATTCTTCAAATGCATATTATTTAGGAAGAACAGATAATGAAAATTATGCATATATAGAATGTATTTCAGATGATATAACAGAAATTTTACATGGAAAAAATGTTATAAAAATTGCTACAAAAAATAGCAATCAAGCAATAGCATTAACTTCTGATGGAAGTATTTATAATTTTACTACAAATGGTGAACCAGAATTATTAAGTGACGGAAATAATTTTGTTGATGTATTTGCAGATACATTATTAGATAACCAAGGAAGAATTTGGAAGCTTAATGATACTACATTAACTTGTATAAGTAATACAGAAGGAAACGTATTAAATGATAATTTAGAAAAAGATTCTTCATATAAGATTACTAACTTATACCCAACAGATAATAATTATTATGGAATAATAAAAGATAGTAATGGTAACTATTATAGTATTGATTATAGTTCATATGAAAAATATACAGTACCATATGATGGTGTAAAAGATATAGCAGGAACTTTAATTATAGACGAAAATGGACAATTATGGAATGGCGATAGAAATATGGCTGTTGCAAGTAAAAATGATTTATATGGTATCAAATTTGAGCATATAGACCCTAGTAAATATACAGCAAAGAATGATGGTTTAAAATCATATTTAAAATATGAAAAAGGACGCGAAACAATTTCTTATGCAAAATACAATTCATTTGAAATTGCTGTTGATGATAATGATAAATTATGGTATTGGTATTCATATGATGGAACAAAAGTATGTTATAATGATGAATCTACTGAGTTAGCAGATGTACACTTCGTAAAAGTATGGTGCCCACTAAATAGTAATACATTCTTTGCATCAGATAGCAATGGAAAATTATGGGCATGGGGACTTAACTCATCAGATGGTCTTGTTGGAAATAATTCATCAGACTATGTAAGCTCTCCAGTTTGCTTAAGTGATATTTCTGGATATGATATATCAAATATTACAAGTATCGAAAAATCAGGAAAATCTAATGCTTTAATTGCAAAAGACGATAATGGAAATGTATGGATGTGGGGAAGTGGCTTTATAGGAAATGGCTCAGCATATACATGTTACAAACCATATCATGTTAATACAGGAATAGGTAATAGAATGATAAAAGATATGAATATATCTGCTGGTTTATTATTATGTACAGATGGTACTGTATATAGAAAGAATTCTACTAGCTGGAGTTATGCAAGAACAGCTGAAGGTGCAACAAATGTAGATAATGGTGTAATATATGGAAACAACAAAATTTGGATTATAAATAATAGTTATTATCCAGGTGTTGAAGATACAACTATACCAACATTGATTTCTTCAGATATTACAATCGATAAATTCATTAAGTATCCTGGATTAGATTGGTATTATCAAACTATTCTTGATACAAATGGAAACATTTGGTATTGGACAAATAATCCAAATGCTACAGAAGCAATAACAAAATTAGTGTCAGATGATAGATTTGTTGCAACATGTGATAAAAACTCGACTGTAATTACAGACAAGGGAATTATAAAAAACACTTACGGAGATGTAGATATTTCTCAATATGTAGTAGAAATGTATGGTGAATTAACAGATGCAAATATTAGAAAATTTGCTGATTTAATAAATGATATAAATGATACAAATTTATTTAAAATAGTTGATGGAAAGGTATGGAAAGCAACATATGATTCATCACGTGGATTTAAAACGTTTCAAAATCTAAGTGATAGAGCTGGAAGTGAAATGGCTGGAAAACAAATTGTTGAGCTTAATGATTACTCTGATGCTACATGTGCATTAGATTCAGAAGGAAATCTATACAGAATTTCTGATGGAAAATGTTTAACAACAACTGAATATTTAACAGAAAGTACAGTAAAATTCAGACAAGCATTAGCAAATAATCCAGATGATAATAAAATATATGGATTAAAATTCAAAGAATTATATAATGATAGATTTGCTAAAGATGTAAATGATAATATGTGGTACTTCAGCCAATCAGGTAATGCAATTAATTTAAGTGAAAACGAAACTGGTGTAATAAACCCATTATATGTTGCAGGCGGAATTAAAAGATATTTAAATGCTAACCATTATTTAACTAATGATAATAAAGTATGGATGGTTAAAGATGGAAATGTAACTGAAGTATTTGAAATTCCAGAAAATATTAAGATTACTTATGAATGGTATAGCAATGGATATGAATTTTTCGTTGGAACTGACGAAAATGGCAGATTATGTTCATGTGGAGCAAATACTACTGGATATTTAGGAAATAATGATACAACAACAAATGGTCAACTAGTTTACTTAAGTGATGTTGAAGGAACAGCTTTACATGATGCAGTAGAAGCTAATCCAAATTTAACATTTAAGTGTTATAAAGAACTTAATACTATAGTTGCTATAGATAGCACAGGAAAAGTATGGGTTTGGGGATATGATGATGGTAGAGTAGAAGCTAACAAAGCTAAAATATACTCTCCTGTATGTGTATCAGATTTAGAGGGTAGCACATTTAAAGAAGCGTATGAGAATAATATTTTATTCCAAGATTTTAACGGAACATATTATATAGATCAATACAAAAAACAATGGAGATACAATACTAGTTCTAAAAAATTGGAAAAAAGATATGATATATCTAGTTATACTGTTGATGGTTTAGATGAAAATACAGGGGTTGAAAAAATCTTTAGTGGTTCTCCAACTCATAATGCTTATATATTTGCTTCTAATGGAAATGTGTATATTAAAGACGCTACTGATACAGTATATAAAAAGGTAAATGGATTAGAAAATGTACAAAGTTTTGACTATCTTACATATTCAGGTCCTACAAATACAGATAATGGAAAATTATACACAATAAAATATCGTGCTATTGCAGATAATAAAATGTATATTTTAACAAGAACATATTATACACAAACTCAATCAGGAACAACAGTATATACTAATGATACAATTAATATAGAACAGGTTTCAAATGGTAATGTTAATAATTATATAGATTCATTTGGTTTATTCTATGATTTTGAAAATGATGGAAAAATTTACTATAGTGGTAATAAATCATATCCACCTATTACAATCCCTAGTGGAACACCTACTATTGTTGACCATTATTGCTTAAATGATGTTGCAAATTCACCATTTTATAATAAAACAATTGTAGAATTTAAACTTTTAAGAAATTGCTATATAGCAGTAGATTCTGAAGGAAATGTTTATAAATGGGCTACATCAGATACAACAAACGTACATACAAGAAAAGCAATGACTGATTATAGTAATTATGAAGAAGCTCTTACTACAATCTATGGAGAAGCAAATGCTGAAAACATGGTGAAATTATTAAATGATTCAAAACAAGTAACAAAAACTCAAGATGTAGTTACATATAATGGAGAATTATATTCTATTACTAGAGATGGTACAAAAGTTGTTGCAACAGAAATGGATGCTTCAAAACAATATTTAAACGGAATTGGAGCTATAACAGATGTTGTTGGTGAATATGAAATCAAAACAAGTGATGGAAGAATTTATAGAGTAAATCCAATCAGCACTAAAGATTATGAACTTTCAAGAACTAGAACAACTACTCCATTCGAAACAGCAGAACCTGATACTTCAGTAGTATTAGATGGTATAAATGTTAAAAAACAAACACAACATAAAGCATTAGATACTGAAGGTAATTTATATGCTTGGGATGAATATACTGGATTAATTAAAGATACAGACGGAGTTGTAAACGTAACAGAGGAAGAATACAGTATTGAACCAATATATGTAAATTCAACAGGATGGACAGTTATTAGAAGAGAGTTTTAATTAATAAATGCACAATTGGGGACGCGTCCCAATTGTGCATTTTGCACATTTTGGGACATATCTTCTTGATTTGTGGAAAAGTTGATATTGTTATGTGAGTTTTTTGCAGGAGACATCAATAAAACAAGAAGCTTCTGACTTGCATTAATATAAAATATATAGTATAATAGTGTAAGTGTAAATTAAAAGAGGAGAGAGATTTTATGTTTCAAAAATTAGAAGATGTTGAAAAGAAATATATTGATTTAACTGAAAAGATTAGTGACCCTGATATTATAAACAATAATCAGAATGAGTGGAAAACTTATATGAAAGAGCATGCTGAGATAGAGCCTATTGTTATGAAATATAGGGAATATAAGAAGGTCAAAAAAGAGTTTGAAGATGCAAAAGAAATGATGAATGACCCTGAACTTAAAGACTTAGCTGAAATGGAAATGCTTGAGAAAAAAGATATGATTCCTCAAATTGAAGAAGAATTAAAAATATTGTTAATCCCTAAAGATCCAGATGATGAAAAAAATGTTATTTGCGAAATTAGAGCAGGAACAGGTGGGGATGAGGCTGCATTATTTGCTGGTACATTATTTAGAATGTATAGCATGTATTGTGAAAGAAAACACTGGAAATTAGAGGTTTTAAATGAAAATGAAACAGGTTTAGGTGGTTATAAAGAAATTTCTTTTATGATTACAGGAAAAGGTGCATATAGTAGAATGAAGTTCGAAAGTGGTACACACAGAGTTCAAAGAGTTCCAGATACTGAAAGTAGTGGTAGAATTCATACTTCTGCTGCAACTGTTGCTGTTTTACCTGTTGTTGAAGATGTTGAAATAGATATTAACCCAGCTGACATCAAAATGGATGTGTTTAGAGCATCTGGTGCTGGTGGACAACACGTTAATAAAACATCATCAGCTGTAAGACTTACACATATTCCTACAGGATTAGTTGCTGAATGTCAAACTGAAAGAAGCCAAGTTCAAAATAGAGAATATGCTATGAGATTGCTTAAATCTAGATTATATGAAATAGAAAAAACTAAGAGAGATTCAGAATTAAGAGACGCAAGAAAATCACAAGTTGGTTCTGGTGATAGAAGTGAAAAAATTAGAACTTACAATTATCCACAAGGTCGTATTACAGACCATAGAATTGGTATGAGTATTTATCAAATGGAGGATTTTCTAAATGGAAATTTGGATGAAATGATAAATAATTTGATTGCAGCTGATAGAGCTGAAAGATTGAAAAATGAGTAATTGCACAAATGTTAATATTAATAAAATTATAAAAATAAAAGTCTTTTCAAAGTAATGCATATTTGGCTTACTTTGAAGAGACTTTTTTTACCAAAAACGACAATATAAAAAACATTTCAAACAAAAAAACTATCCCTAAAGCCACAAATCCGTAAGAAAACGCCAAAAATTGATAAAAAATGATATATAAACTTAATATTATAATAAAACACTGCGGAAGTAATAATTATAAGATTTTTATATATTTTTGAGATATTGATAAATACATAAGCAATCCATTAAAATAAAAGTAATATACAAAGAGAATTACAAGCTTTAAGAACATAAAAAAAAACGAGAGAGGTATAGATATGTTAAAAAAGCAGTCTAATAATATTAAGTTAATAGCATTATTTATTGCAATAATTTTAATAATTATCGCTCTTGTTTTTGGTGTCTCAAAATTTATTCTTAAAGACCAAGATGAGAACACTCCAATTCAATTTAACGAATATAAAGTTCAAGAGCAAGAAATAGTGTTATCATCAGAGGAATACACAGGAGACTCTATAATAGTTACAGTAACACCAAGTATTTTGCCAGTTGTAAATAGCGGTAAAACCGGAATAGATGTAATGAAATTACAATATCAAATAACAGAACCAGATGCAATATTAAGCAATAATGATAATGACTGGATAGATTACATAGAACCAGTTGAAGTAGACCATAATTCTACATTTAACACAAGACTAGTAACAAGAGGACACACAGATACATCATTAGAGATGGATTATACAAGCCCTGTTACAAGTCGAGAAATAAACAATATTGCAGTAGCACAATTAGGAAACAAAACATATAAAACATTGGCAGAAGCAATAACAGCATGGGGAGATTTAACAACAGAAGAAAAACAAACAAGTACAATTCAAATGTTAGCAAATACAAGTGAGAATATAATAATTCCACAAACAGAAGAAATAAAAATAGATTTATGTGGATTTGATATAATAGAAGAAAGTTCAGAAACACCAACAATAATAGTTAATGGAGTGCTAAATATAGTAGATTCAGGAAAAACAGAAAATAATAGTACAACATATGGAAAAGTTACATCAACATCAAACACAGCAATAAAAGTAACAGGAGCTAATTCAGAATTAGTACTAGGAACGAATGAATCAGCAAATGGAGAAGATGACGAAGAAGTAAACAAAGAAGGACCAGTGATAAATGGTGGAACAGGAAGCAATGGTGTTTTAGTAGAACAAGGTGGAAATTTAGAGTTTTATGATGGAAAAATAACAGCACCAAAAACAGCACAAGCAGGAGCAAATACAGCAATAGTTGTGAATAATACACCTGTAGGAAATGAAAATGGTAATTTAATAACAGTGCCAACAGGGTATAGATTAGATTTAAGTGATGATGAAACTGCTGGAAGAGAGATTGCAACAGTAGTTAAGAAAATGATGGTAAGTTTTGATAGTAATGGTGGAGAACCAAGTAATATAGCTGATATTGAGGTCGGCGAAGGTAAGGCTTATGGAAAATATGCTGAGTGGCCTAGTGATCCTACGAGAGAGGGGTATACATTTAAGGGGTGGAGCACAAATTTAGCAGATGTAATAAGTGAAAATAATTATTCAATTTATAATTTTGATAATAGAACTACAAGTGAGTTTAGAAATGATGGTGAATTTTTAGGATTAACAAATCAGCCATATATTAGAATTAAAGGAAATGAAAGTAATTCTAATATAGATACATTGTGGTCAATAAGTGCAAAAAATGAAATTAATGTAACAGCAGGAAAAAAATATATATTAAGTTTTTATGCAAGAAGTGAAAACTCAATTCGTACACAGTATATTGGAATGTATTCAAATAGTGTTAGTGGAAAGACATCAATAGGCTGGAGTGATGGGTCAATAACATATTTGGAGGAGGATATTAATTTTGACAATGATGGTGAATGGCATTTAATTACAAAAGAGTTTATTGCGCCGGATAATGTAAGTACTGGGAAAATAAAAATTGGTAATGATATACCAAATATTTATGGTACAAACAGTTACATTGATATAGCTAATATTCATTTTTCAGAGGATGAATCAATAGTGCCATATATTACACAATCAACACCAGTAACACAAACACAAGACCACACACTAAAAGCTGTATGGACACCTAATACATATAATACACGATTTGTATCAGGTAATTTAATGGACGGGTATAAACTAATTAGAAATGATTGTAGTAGTTTTAGCGAATCGGATAATCAATATACATTAACAACAAATACAACTACAGGTGGATGCTATATTCCAGAAGGCATTTTTGAAGACGGAAAAACATACAGATTAAGCTATAATATTCGAAAAATATCAGGGGAATTAATAAATATCGCAGGTCACTCTACGGCAGCGACTGAAAAAGTATACTTAGTCGATGGGGTAGAACAAGAAGGAAACTATCAAACTCCATTTTGGATGGAGAATGTAAATAATCTACCAGATGATGAAAACATACATAATGTTGTTTTTGAATTTAAATATGAACCAAATAAAACAAATAATACTAACAAAAAAATTTACATTCAACCAAATCGTTCTATTACTACAAGTGTAACTGTTGAACTATCAGACGTTCAAATATATGAAATAGTAGAAGATAGTCAAAAAGTATATGGAACACAATTAGGCACTTTACAAACACCAGAAAGAACAGCATATTTATTTGACGGATGGTATACACAGCAAACAGGTGGAACAGAAGTTACAAGTTCAACTAATGTACCATCACAAGATACAACATATTATGCACATTGGACACCAGCTGTAGCAAGTACAACAATAAATGGAACAACATCATATTATAGAACAGTTCAAGCTGCGATAGGTGCAATACCTGCAGATGGAACAGAACAAAGTGAAGGCACACTAGGAACTGTAACATTGTTGTATGATGGAACAAGAGAAGAATCGGTAGTAGTTTCAGAAGGACAAAATGTTGTGCTTAATACTAATGGAAAAACATTAGGAGCTGAAAATGAAAGCTCAACAATAACAAACTCAGGAAAATTAACAATTACAGGAAATGGAATAATAACAAGTACTGTGGTTGATAAGACTACTATAGATAATAAGAATAAATTAGAAGTAACAAGTGGAACAATGTCTTCAACAAATAGTATTGCTATAACAAACAGCTTAACAGGTACAATAACAATTTCTGGGGGAAATATTACAGCTAAAAGTAACGCAATAAAAAATTTGGGTACATCAAATGATATAAATGATCCAGCTATAAGGATTACAGGAGGTAGTTTAACATCTACAAATGGTACTGGTATATATAGCAGTTCAACTGGAACAATTACAATTGCAGATACAACAATAACAGGAGGCGTATTAGGAATCCAAAATGACGGAACAGAAACAATCATTATTTACAGCGGGGATATTATAGCAAATGGAGGACATGGAATTAGAAATCAAAATGGTAACATAACAGTTTATGATGGAACAATTACTTCAGTAAGTAACGATGGAATTTGGATGGTCAATGGAGGAGGCATTCAAGTATTAGGAGGCACAATAATAGGGAAAACAAATGGGGTTGTAATAACTAAAAGTGATTTAACAACAACCATAAGAGGAGGAAGAATTGTAGCAACGGATGGACCGGGCGTAAACTCAAATGGAATTCTTATAATAGGGAATAATGAAGATGAAAATATTGCAAACAGAACATCACCTGAAATTATAGGAAGTACGAAAGGAATCAGCTTTACAGGCTCAATATTTAAATTTTACGATGGTATAGTAAAAACAACAAGTACAACAAGAATTACAGGAACTCCTACAGAAACACCAGAAGGATATCAATTAATTAATGGAGAAGATGAAGTGATAGATGGAAAAACATATCACACTGCATATTTAGATAACCATTATACAGTTACATATGATTATAATGGAGCAACATCAGGAAATACGGTGATAAACAAAACAGTAGGTTATGGAGAAAATTATGGAACACTGCCACAACCAGAAAAAACAGGATATACATTTGAAGGCTGGAATGGAAAGAACTTGTTCAATAAGGATAATGTGGTTAATTTGGCATTAGAAATTCGAGAATCTCAGCAGAATCTTACGGTGGTACAGAATGATGCATATAGAGGCTATTACATTCCATGTAATTCAGGAGATGTTTTTAGTATCAGTAGAAATGAAGCAACGAACAATAGATTTAGAGTTGTATTTACTGCAGAAGAACCAGCAGAAGGAGTTCAGGTTTTTGGTGGAACTGGAATGGTAGAAAATTATGATTCAAGCTTGAAAATAGAAAATATAGTTGCACCATCAAATGCTAGATATATATTTATATATTTAAGTAATCAATCAGACGATTTACCTTCAGATATACAGTTGGAAAAAAGTTCAACAGCTACAGAATACGAGCCATATCTTGTAACATCATCAACACCAGTAACACAAGCACAAAACCACACATTAAAAGCAATCTGGACACCAAAATATACTGTAACATTTGATGCAAATGGTGGTACAATGAACAGCACTACGCCAACTACAGCATATACACAAAATTATGGCACAACGATAACAATGAATAACCCAACAAGAGATGGATATCAATTTATGGGATGGGTATCAGACCAAAGGCAAAATGTTACAACAGCAGGTTATTGGACTTATGCGAATTCAATTGATCCGTTAACTGGGGAAAGATTAGAAATTATAAATGACGATGATCATAGGTTAAATGGATATGCTGGTGGTACGGCGTATGTAGCTGATCCAACTAGTCCGTCAGGATGGTATATAACATCGGCTGGAACAGGAGCAACTGTAACTACCTCAACTGTAAATTATACTGAAGAAGACCCAAATCCATTATGTATAAATGCAACATCTTTTTATAGAATAACTAGAGAGTCATATACGGATGCTAGATTTTCATATGGTCCTATCAAAAATATGCCGTTTATCGAAAGAGATGTTAATAAAATATATGTTATAGTGGCAAGGTTCCCAGAGGGATGGATATTGACGCATGTAGCTAATTCAGGATTAGGAAAGCAGAAATGGTTAACATCAAATGCGGGAACAGGCGATTGGGAAACATATGTAGCAGCAGTGGAATCTAGCGATAATGCCGCATATCAAAATTCAGGATTTTTTTACATATCGAATACTAATTCAAACACAAATACAGTTAATCCAACATTAGATGTTGCATATTTACAAGGATATTTTACCAATAAACAATCTGAAACAGCAAATGTAAACCAATTTAAAGTGGGAGCAATTAATGAAACTCTAACGGCAAAATGGCAGGCAGTTAATCAGTCTGTTGTAATTAATGAAAGTGATAGCAATGCATCATATAAAGTAAATGCAAGTAATTTATTTGATAAGACAGACATGATAATAACAAATAGCAAAATAGTATCAAAAAGTCCTGCATATACTGGAGCATCAATTAATCAGGCAGATGATACACATTTTATTTCTGGTTTAATAAGAGTGATACCAGGTGCAACATATAAAATAACTGGTGCAACTGAAGATGGATTGGTAGAATGGTTTACTACAGGAAAAAATGCTAGTCTCTATTCACTAGAAACTCAAGCAACAACATATACTAATGATACCAACTTCACACCACCAACTACATATACATCATACTCTAATTCATCAACACAACCAGTAACATACACATACATGAGATTCCATGCAAAAACATCAGACATAAACAATATTCAATTACAAATGGTAGATTCACCTACTTATACAGGAAATAAAACATTCGTATTCCCAAATAATGCAAGTGTAGATGTAATTTCAACACCACTAGCAGGTTACACAACAGCAATAACAAAAACATCAGGACTTGGAACATTTACAACATCAACGAGTGGAGATATAGTGACAGGAAGTTTAGCGAATGTTGCGGGAGCAGCAAGCACAACGAATTTAGCTATAACAAATACGCCAACAGTTAATCCAAACAATGGAACATTAAATCGAACAAGAGGAGCAGTAAACAGCTTAATGTCTACAAATATGAATAATTTTGAAGCAGAAGCAATCGATACAAACAACGGAACGACTGAATCAGAAACAGTAGAATCAAATATTAGTAGCTATAATTACGAAGTAATACCACAACAGGAAAATGGCACAGAACATGAAGTTGCAGCAACTCTAGCAGATGCAATAGCAACTGCATCAAGTGGTGAAATAATAAAAGTAATTAATAGTGTTACAGAAGATGAAACTGCAACGAACTCTGCTGGAAAAACAATAACGATAGATTTAAATGGTAAAACAATAACAAGTACAGCAACAAACACTATCAACAACCAAGGAATCCTAACAATTAAGGGAACTGGTATTATAAAAAATGAAATTGAAAACGGAATAGTAATTTATAATACAGGAAGCCTAAATATGGAAGATGGTGTAGTTACAACCGCTGAGAATGGAGGAAAAGCAATTTCTAATAATGGGGATGGTTCTAATTATCAGGGTTCAGACACGAATAATGTCGAAAAATCTGGAACTGTTAACATTAAAAGTGGAAAAATTGTAACAGAAGGTATTGGCGCAATTGGATTATATAATGCAAATAATGCTAAAGCTAACATTTCTGGTGGAATTTTTGAAACTCGAAATTATGCAAGTAAAGCTATTTACAACGATTCAGAATTAGAAATCGAAAACGCAAAAGTTGTTGTTTCAGATTATGATTCAATAGGAATTTATAATGGAAAAAATAGCAAATCATGTATCATTAAAGAAACAGAAATCTTTATTGAAGCTGAGGAAATTGAAAACTATGATTTAATTAAAAATACAGATCAATTTAAAGAATATATTGATAAACTAAAACCAAGTTATGGTATATATAATGATAGTGATTCAGAAGTTATAATTGAAACAGCTACAATAAAGGCAGAAAGATTAAAATCTGTTGGTATTATGAATAATGCTAAGGGAACAGTTACTTTTGGTGTTGACGAATCTAAAGATGGTAAAGAAATCGAATTAAATAATGCTTCACCAATAGTGTATGCAATTTCAGATAATACTACGGCAATAATCAATAACAAAGATGGTATAATTAATTTCTATGATGGTAGAGTTCTTTCTACTAGTACAATAAAAAATATGATAGTAAATGTATTAAATAATTATGAAATCTATGAAGAATTAAATTCTAATGTTATAAATACTACTTTGAGATTGATTGTGGAGGAGGTAGAGAGAGGTTCAGTAGATAGTAATTCTGAGGAAATCAGTGAAAATGAGTCAAGTGAAGAAAATGAAAATGTAGATAATGAAAGTGAAGATATATAGAAAAGTGCAATTAGTTTATGCTAATTGCACTTTTTAATTGACAAATATTCAAAAAAGTGATAAAATATTACTATAATATGAATAAAACGCAAAGAATATCATAAAATAGTAATAAAGAGGTGATAAAAATGAATTGCTATAATATGGTTTTGGAGTATATAAATAATGCTGGACAAGGTATACCAATTTTTATAAATGAGATTAAAGAATATATAATAAACTTATATCAAGAAGCTAATAGAGAAAAAGTTTTTAATAATATCAAAGCAATTCTAAATAGAATGAATAAAGAAGGTATTATTGAAACGGCTTATAAAGGCATATATTATGTGCCAAAAGAAAATATATTCGGCAAAATGTTATTAGGAAACAGACAAATAATTCAATATAAATATATTATGGACAAAAAACGGAAATATAAAAGGTTATATAACTGGAGCAAAACTATTTAATGATGTACATTTAACAACACAAGTTCCAAATATTATTGATATAGCAACAAATGAATGTAAAAATTTTAATAAATATGAGAATAAAAATTTAAATGTTATAATAAGAAAACCGAAAATCCCAGTCAATAATGATAATTATAAATATCTACAATTATTTGATTTAATTGAAAACAAGGATAATATTAATATTGAGGATAATAATCCAGATGAAATAATTTACAAGTTTATTATTGAGAATAAATTAGATTTTGAGAAAATAATAAAATATGCAATGGATACTAAGAGTAGAACAGTTATTAATAAGATACTAGTTTTAGCTAGATAGGAGGAGAGAAATGAAGTTACACTTAAATAAAGAATTGTTTAAAGATTTTATAGATAACTTAAATACACGAACTGGTATTGATTCTGATATTATTGAGAAAGATTATTATGTGTGTACAATACTGAGAGAATTATCAAAAAATCAAGATGAGATAAATGCATATTTCAAAGGAGGAACAGCAGTATATAAAATATTAGATACCATGAATCGTTTTTCAGAAGATATAGATTTAACTGTTAAAGTTCTTTCAGAACAATCAAATACAAAAAACAAAAATAGATTAAAGCAATCAGCTCTAGGATATAAAATTGAAGGATTGGAATTATCAAAAGATGAATGCCTTGATAATAAAGGTAGTGTAACTGGAATATATAGATACAATTCCATTTATGATACTAATAAGGATCCTCTTCATAGAGCTGGAATTATACAAGTAGAAGCTACATCTTTTACTGTTAGTGAACCATATAAAAAGTACAATATAGAACCATTATTATATAAATTATCAAATGAAAATGAAAAGAAAATATTAGAGGAAAAATTTGAAGTTTCTAAATTTGATATAAATATAATTAGTTTGGAAAGAATGTTCATAGATAAACTTTTTGCAACTGAATTTTATTATATTAGAAGTATGTACACTGATACTTCAAAACACTTGTATGATATTACTGTACTGTTACAAACAAAAGAAATTCAAAACTTGATATCAAATAAAAAGGAGTTGGATTTGTTAACATCATATAAAAGACAAGAGGAAAATATTAGAAAAGGAGGAATTGATTCGAATTTAAGAATTAAAGATTTTTTATATTTAAAACAAGAATTCAATGAAGATTTATTAAATGCTTTTTATAATATGCAGAACAAATATGTGTTAAATGATAAATATAAGGTTGATATAAATAAGGTAAAAGAGGCTTTAGATATTATAAAGTATAACAATTTTTTCAATTAAATATAATAAATAGAACCGTCTCGGAAATATTTTTTTAAATTTCCGGGACGGTTCTAAAAATTTAAAATCACTAGGGAAATAAGAAATGTAGACGATTCACTCAAATTTGTTACAGTATATTTCGTAAATATTACCAAAATGACATCTAAATGTAATAATATTCTTTCAAAGGTCTTTCCGTAAAGGATTATATAAATATGTATATAATAAGGGGATTGCAAAGTTTTTTTTCGTGTTGTAAAGTGGAGTTAATAAAATATTTCAGGAGGAATTGATATGGAAAGAAGAAATGTGAAAGGAAAAAGTTTAATTGTTGTCGCAGCAATTGCATTAGTAATGATGTTCGCATCAGTATTAATTAAGAATGCTTTTTTTGCAAAAAGAAGTATTGAAATTGCAAACAATGAACAACAAATTGAAGCAGCTGGCGGAAATAATGTATTAACTAGTGAGTTAGTCATTTCTCAAGCTTGCAAATTGCTAGGAACACCTTATGGTGGCGGATTGAATAGTGGAGTAAATGGTAAAGGTGTTACTGGTAATCCATGGAGTGGAAGTTATGGTAGTTTCAAAGAACCTAACGATATTAGAGGAATCGATTGTAGTGGATTGATTTATTGGTCTTTAGGAAGCTTAGGAGCTACTTCTAGTAACTTTTATCAAAATAATCCTATTCCAATGGATACTTTTGGATGGAAAGGTTGTGCTACTAGCCAAGGAAGAACTACATTAGTAAATTCAAAAGTTGATACTTCAAATTGGAAAATTAATTATAATGGAAAAGCTTATGCAGTAACAGCTTTAAAGAACCAAGATGTTATTGGAGATAATGGTTTAAGATATTATGAATATGGAGAAAAAGGTCAATATCTACCTGCAGGTGTTGTTATTATTTCTGCAGGAAATCAATTATCAGGTTTAATACTTCCAGATGGTTCAAGTGTTAGAACAAGAGATGACCATGCTTGGTTAACTTTAGGATATTTAAATACTGATGATCCAAAAGAAGTTGCAAATTATTTAAAAACATTAGGTGTAGAAGAAAGTAAGCTTGTTGTTGGTTATAGACAAGGAAATATTATTGTTGATGAACAAGGAAATGATATTACTTCTACAGCTACTGTTATAAAAGAAGGAGATTGTAAATACTGGAGAATAGAAGCAAAAGTTGGACAAGGTGTTATTGTAGATAACGGTGACCCTGATGCTGAAACTGTTACAGTAAATGGTGTTGGTAAGGCAATGGGACCAATCTATGCTTTCCACTTCACAGAAGAAGTAAAAGGTGATTACGTATTCTCAATCAACAAAACAGATGAAAATGGAAACATATTAGCATTAACTGCAGATACATTCAGAATCTACAGAAATGACGAACTTCTTTCTAATAATGATTATATAATTTCAGGAAATAAAATTGTTATAACAAAAGATTTAACAAAAGTTTTTGAAGGTGCTAGTGATAATTTTGTAGTAGAAGAAAATGTTGCACCTGAAGGATATGTAAAATATGAAAAAATAATTGCTTTTGATATAAAAACTGAATATAATCCAACATTAGGTAAAAAAGTTGGTGTTGTTGATCCAGATACTTTCTATATTAATGAAATAAAACAAAACTTTGTAAATGGTGAATATCAATTTGATGGTGGACAAATCCATTTAAATGATATTGATTTATCAGGAAATAAAACTGGAGATGTAAACTTAAAAGTTAAAAATAAAAAATTAGCTGGAAAATATGATTTAAGTATTTATAAAACTGATGCTTCTGGAAAAGAGATGAATGGAGCTAAGTTTACAGTTAAATCAATTTCAAATAATTCAAATAATACTTTTGAAGGAAATTGGGAAACAAAAAATCTTATTGAAAATGAATCATCATTTACATTAAAAGATAATGTAGAAATTAATTCAGTAGATACAAAAGATGTTTATGAAATTGTTGAAACACAAACACCTGCTGGATATATTGGATTAAACAAAAAAATAGTTTTATTAGTAGAAAAAGAAATTAAAGATAATAAATATGTAATTTCTAATGTAAAAGTATATGCTTTTGATTCTAATGAAGAAGTTAGTGGAAGTGCTTTAGCAAATGATACAAATTTAATTGGAACAGCTAATAATTTTGGAACAGAAAATGAAAGAAAAGTTAATTACGATGTTGATGGAAAAACATTTAATGTTGTTTTACCAGAAAGTGATAGCGTAAATTCTTCAATAAAAGTTTTTGTTCAAAATAAATTTGTAGATTTAGCATTAAAGAAAACAATTACAAAAGTTGATAATATTGATGTAAGTAAAGCAAATAGTTTTAACACAGGAAGATTACTTTCTGAATTAGGAAATGCTGTAAGAGATTTAACAGCAGAGGGTGTTGACCTTTCACCACTTGAAACTTCAACAAATGCTTCATATTATATGAATAAAAAACCTGTTGAAGTTGCAGCTGGACAAAAAATTGAATATTCAATAAAAGTATTTAATGAAGGTCAAGTAAGAGCAAGAGCTAGCAAAATTGCAGATTATATTCCAAATGGATTAAAAGTAATTGGTGTTAAATATGATGATAGTGATTTAGTTGCTAATACTGATTATACTTATGATGAAGCAAAAGGTGTTTTAAATATCGATTTAACAAATAAAGGACAATTAACTTATCCAAGAACAAATGGTAGAATTTTCTATGATGAAGTAATTGTAATATGTGAAGTTAAAGATAATGCAACAGGTGTTTTAACAAATGTTGCTGAAATAACAGAATATATGGATGAAAACGGAGTTATTGAAAAAGATATTGATTCTACACCAAATAACTGGAATGCTCCAAATAATGAAAGTAAATTAGAAAATACAAAAGATAGTTCATCTTGGAGAGAATACAATACAAATCCAAATGCTGATGAATGGGATTATGACTATTTAGCACAAGATACAGGTTTAAATGGTAATAAAGGTGATGACGATGACTTTGATAAAGTTATTGTTGCAAAAGATAAAAAATATACATTAACAATAAGAAAAATAAATGCTCAAAATGAAGAAGCAATTAATGATGTATTATTTAATATTACTAAAACAGTTAACCATAATGATGGTACAGCTGAAGAAATATCAACTTTAAATAATGTTAACTTTGTTGATGAAAAAATTGTTCAAGATGTTACATTTAATGAATTAAAATCTGGAAAAGTAACATATATTCTTGAAGAAGTTAAAAATGCGGATAACAAATACATTCAAATTGAAGGTAAAATCAAAGTAGACGTAGATATCGTACCAGGAAAAATAGACCATATTAGTGTATATTATGCTCAAAAAGATAGTGATAATTATACATTATTAACACCTTCTGGAGTTCGCCAAGGTGGTTGTGAATTAAAAATTGAAGGTGTAAATGTACAATTTGGAGTAACAAATGACAATGTTGTTGCTATAATTCCAAATAAAGTAATAACAAATTCAAAATATGGATTAAGATTAAGAAAGATTTCATCAGGCAACAGAAGTGCATTAGCTGGAGTAGAATTTAGTGGAACAGAAAATAATTCTCAATTAACATTTGATGCTACTGATGCAAATGGTTATACAAATCAAATTACTAAAGATATAACATTAGATAATTATGAAACAACTGATAGTTATGTAATTAATGAAATTAATTTAGGTTCAAATCAAAATTATACAAAATTAAATAAAAGCATTAATGTTGATGTTAAAAAAGAATTAACAAAAACAGGTGAATTAAAATTAAAAGAATTTGACATTTATGTTGATGGAAGTGAAATTACTTTAAAAGATACAAATGTATCTGATACAATTAATGTTACAGATGCTAATGGTATAAAATATACTATTGAAGCAAAAGTTGAAGCAATTAATGATATTAAAACATTAACATTAACTGTTCCAAATGCACCTGATACAACAGTTGGATTAAAATTAGTTAAAGTTAATAAAAATGATGAATCACCAATTGCAGGAACAGGATTTAGTATTTATAAATATGGAACAAGTTCATTAGTTTATAATGGTGAAACAGTTGCAACAACAGATGGAATTCTTGTTGATGATAAAATTGAAGCTGGAACAAGAACAATTGAATATGAAATTTACGAAGATTATGCAGCAGCAGGATTTGTAAATACTTTAGCAGATAAAGTTTTAAAATTAACTGTTCAAGAAACAGATGGTGTTGTACAAAGTGCAGAAGTTAAAGTTTTAAATAAAGATGAAAACAGAACAGAAGCTGATGACCAAACACTTGCAACTGCTACAGTTCAAGATGGTAGAGCTGTTGTAAAAATCGCAAACCCTCCAGTTGAGAAAGATGTTGACTTAGCTTTAAAGAAAGTTATTACAAAAATAGATGGACATGAAGTTAAAGCAAATTCAACACATAGATTTGGTGAAATATATGAAAGAACAACAGAAGGAAAAATGAGAATTGATACTACTCCATTACAAAATGGTGGTCATGATGCAGAATATTATTTAAATAAAACACCAATCTTAGTAGTAAGAGGAAGTAAAGTAACTTATGATATCAATATCTATAACGAAGGTAAAGTTGATGCAACAGCAGGTGAAATTGTAGATTTCCTTCCAAATGATATGAAATTTGATAGAGTTCTTTATAAAGGACAAGAGTTAACAGCAGGAACAGATTATACTTATAATGAAAATACTAATACATTAAGAATTAAAGTATTAGCTAATAAAGAATTAATACCACATTATGATGCAACAGAAAATAAATTACATAGCGAAACTGTAACTGTTGAATGTACTGTTAAAGATAGTGCAAAAAGTAACTATAATTTGACAAACATTGCAGAAATTACACAATATATTGCAAAAGATATAAATAATAATAGCAACAGTGTAATCGATACTGATATAGATTCAACAGCAGGTAACTGGAGTTATTTAACAGCACTTGATTATTATCATAAAAAAATAACATCTGATGTTGCTGAAAGATATGATAGAAGTGGATTAAACTGGGCTAATTATATAGGTTTATTAGTAGGAGAAAGAACAAATACATTTGAAGAAGGCGTGTTCAAAAACTACTTAGGAGAAGAAGACGATGATGACTTCGAAAAAGTAAGAGTTATTGAAGTTGACTTAGCGTTAAAGAAAATTATTACACAAGTTGGAAATAAAACAGAAAATACATTTGGAGAAGGATTTACAAGATTCCAAGATGTAAATGGTGAAAGAGAAGTAAAAACAGATGTTAGAGCATTAACAAGATTATCAGATGTTACAGATGCTGAATATTACTTAAATAAAACACCTATTACAGTAGCAATTGGAGATACAATTTCTTATCAAATAAGAATTTATAATGAAGGTTCAATTAACGCTACTGCAAGTGAAATTAAAGATTATATTCCTAAGGGATTAGAATTTGAAAGTATTTATTCAAGTGATGGAACTGAATTAACAACAGGATTTGATTATAATAGAGCTACAAATGTATTAACAATTACATCATTAAAAGATAACTTTATAGAATATTATAAAGGAAATGCTAGTGAACAAGGTCAAATACCACCAGAATATAACTATGTAACTGTAAAATGTAGAGTTACAGGTGCTGTTACAGGTGTATTAACAAATGTTGCTGAAATTTCTGAATATCAAACAGAATTTGGTACAACAACAAGAGATGTTGATTCACAAACAACAGGTGAAGGTGAATGGAAAGCTCCTGAAGGAACAAATAAAGAAACTTTAGAGGGAAAATCTAGTAAAGATTGGGCAGATTACTATGATGGAGTTGAAGAAGGTAAATTCAACAACTATCCAGGACAACAAGATGATGACGATTTTGAAAAAATCATGGTAATTGGTTATAGATTTAAAGTTAAAAAATTCAGTGATTGGGCTAGACGTGGATTATCAAATGTTACATTTAAAGTAAATGGACAAGAATATGTAACAGATGAAAATGGTATAATTGATTTTGGATGGCAAGGAATGAATTCAGACAACACAGTTGCTGGAGAATATAATGTTGAAGAAATTAGTGCTGATGGATATGAAATGCTTGAAAGAGCAGTTTCATTAAAGTTAAAACAATCTATAGTTGAAGGTCAAACAGTTATATCTTCATATGAGTTAACTTTTGGTGAAGCTGAACCTTTTGAAATAGCAGTTGACGGAAATCACCACAATTACATTAAATATATTGATATTACAAAAGGTCAATATATGGTTCTAAATATTGATAAAGACGAAAATGGATGTTACGAAATTCAATTAGAATTTTCTAACAGACATAAAGATTTAGATTATGAATTATATATTAGAAAAGTAGATAGTTTACAATCAAACCAAGGAATTGGTGGAAGTAGATTTACTGTTGAATCATTTAAAATGAACAAAAAACAAGATGATTTAGTATGGAGACTTGGTATGAAGGAATCTTTTGAAACAAGAGATGACGGATTAGTAAAAGTTTCAAAAACAAAATTAAATATACAAGATTTTATACTTGCAGGAAATAATGAAACATATGATATTTATAAAATAGAAGAAGCTGAAACTCCATATAATTACTTCAAAATTGCAGATGATCAAGATATCTACTTAACTGTTAACAAAAAAGCAACAACTGATGAAAATGGAAATTATACAGGTATTAAAGTTGATAGTATTAAATTAACTTTAAATAGAGGTACAGAAGATGAAGTATCAACAGAAGCTGGTAAAACAGTTACATTGGAAAATGTAAAACTTGAAAAACAAATCAAAACAGTTGATATTAAAGCACAATTAATTGAAGTTACAAATGATGAAACTGGTGAAGTAATGCCAACAATTATTGTAACAGTTCCAAATGTTAAGAAAGAATTTGACTTAAGTCTTCGTAAGCATATTATAGAAGATAAAGAAAAATTCAGTGTTAATAGATGGTCAATGCCACAAGTTAATGCAGAAGGAATCTTAAATGGTTCTGCTACAACAGCTATTTACAATAATGCTAAAGAACCAGCAATTGAAGTAGAGAGAAAAGATATAGTAAGATATGGTATTAGAGTTTACAACGAAGGCGAATTAGGTGGATATGCTGAAGTTGTAAAAGATGATATACCAGAAGGATTAGAAATGATTGCACCAGAATATGATGATAATGGAATGCCTTTAAATACAAATGCTATGTACAGATGGGTAATGTTAGATAAAGATGGAAATGAAACAAATGACGTTACTAAAGCTGAATGCATTGTATCAGACTTCTTATCAAAAGCACATGGTGAAGAATTATTGCCAGAAGGTTCAATTCAAGAAAATCCATTCTATATGATAGCATTTGATACAAATACAATGACATCTCCAGTAAGTAGAGAGGTTCAAGTAGAATTTAAAGTAAAAGATACAGCTAAAGAGGGAGAGGTTATTATTAATAAAGCTCAAATTTCTAAACATTCAGATGAATTTGGTAACACAAGTGATGATGGTGTTATAGATAGAGACTCAACTCCTGATGTTTGGGAACCAGCTCCAAGAGATGATGACCAAGATACTGAAAAAATAGTTGTATTAAGAGATAAAATCTATGATTTAGCATTAAGAAAATTCATCACTAAAGTAAATGGTGAAGAAATTGCTAATTCAAGAGAACCACAAGTTGATTGCAGAAACTTAGTTGCAGGCGGACATGATGCAGATTATTATCATACAAAAGATCCAGTACTTGTAAATCAAAATGATATAGTTGACTATACATTAAGAATTTACAATGAAGGTAAAGATGATGCTTATGCTGAAACAATCTATGACGATGTTCCTGCAGATACAGAGTTCGTACAACCATTATATGATGAAAATGGAAAACCATTAAACTTAAATGCTGAATATGGTTGGAGAATGTATAGAAAAGCTACAGAAGAAGAAATTAAAGAATTAGAAAATGTTGAAAGTAAAAATATTTTAGTATATGATGATGTAGTATATATCCCTACAGAAAAAGCTGAAGAAGCAGTTTTAGTTGCAACAGATTATTTATCAATGGGTAATGGTGCTGATAAAAACTTAATTAAAGCATTTAACCCAGCAATTGGCCAAATGACTGTTGAAAACTATAGAGATATTAAGTTACAATTTAAAGTTAAAGAACAAGAAAACATTTCAGAAGAAAAAATTATTATCAACTATGCACAAATAGCTAAAATGCTAGGTGAGGGCGGTAACCCAGTTATAGATATCGACTCTACACCAGGTAAATGGATTGATACTGATGATGACCAAGATATTGAACAATTAAAATTAGGAAAATTTGACTTAGCTTTATATAAATGGGTAAGTACAGCTATAGTTACTGAAAATGGAAAAACAACACAATATGAAAGCGGACATAACCAAGCTGATAAAACTAACTTAGTAAACGTAAGTATTCCAAAGAATAGTTTAAATAAAGTATCAGTTAAGTTTAAATATCAACTTAAAGTTGAGAACCAAGGTTCAATTCCTGGAAAAGCATTAGAAATTAAAGATCATATTCCAGCTGGATTAAAATTTGTTGAAGAAGACAACAAGGAATTCAGATGGGTTGCAGTTGATGATAAAACAATTGTAACAGACTACTTAAAAGATACTGAATTAAAACCAGGTAAAGCTACAGAGGTAACAGTTGTTTTAACATGGATTAACGGTTCTGAAAACTTCGGAACAAAGGTTAACTATGCAGAGATTAGTAAAGATTACAATGATTTAGGATGGCCTGATATTGATTCAACACCAGATAACTTTACTGGAAAACCACAAGAAGATGATGAAGATGAAGATGAAGTAAAATTGACAATTAGAACTGGTGTGCAAAGTGTGGTTTATGTGGTAATTGGAGTTGCTGTTATGGCAATCGTTGCTGGTGGAGTTTTAGGAATTAAGAAATTCGTTGTTAGTAAATAATTGTGAGCTATAGTAGTTTGTGATTTTGGGTGAAAATAAGAGGATAATATAGAAGTGCACAGTTGGGGACGCGTCCCAGCTGTGCATTTTGCACAGTTTGGGACATATCTTTGCTTATACACTTTAAATATAGGCAAGCACAACCTTGTTTTTCATTATATTGTTTCATTAAAATATATCGATAATTGCTTTGGAATACTTTTAAAATGTTTTTTTGGGGGTGGTTGCCGAGAGAAAAAATAATAGAAAATTTAAGAATTTTGAAAACGTAATCTTCGGGGTATAACAGTTTCTAATGGTTGCACCCTTGAGCCTCTCCGCAGAGGGCACTTGCGCACCCTCAAGAGGTGCAATGCATAAGAAACTGTAATACCCCTACGTTAACATTTTCAAAATTCTTAAATTTTTATTATTTTTTCTCCGAGGGGGTGTGGGGGAAACATTTTAAAAATATTTCAAAGTAATGGGGGGATTTTAATGAGACTTTATAATGAAAAACAAGGTTGTGCTTGCCTATATTTAAAGTGTATAAGCAAAGATATGTCCCAAATTGTGCAAAATGCACAACTGGGACGCGTCCCCAACTGTGCAGGCTCAAATTGTTATCTAAATGTTATAAAAATTTAATAAAAGAATATTTTAGAGTATCCCTAAGACAGCACAGGATTTGTCTGTTTTTGTGGGCTTTTTTTTACTTAATGAATATAATAAAATTATATTAAATGAAAAAGTAACCATTAAAAAAGAGAGGGATTTTTCAATGAAAAAGAATTTTTGTGTAAAGGTATTTTTAGGAGTTGTAATTGCTTTTGTAACTATTACTGCAATTGCTATTACAGCTAGACTAGGTGTTGGAAGTACTAGTAATAGTGTTTTAAATTTAACACCTGAAGACAAAAGAGCAATGTCTTACAACTTAGTAACAGATGAAAGTACAGTCTACTATCTTGACATAGTACAAGAAAAGACATAAAAACTTTGAATTCGTGAAAATAAGACAAAATAAAAAACTTGAAAACGTGATAATAGATGCTTGAAAAAACAATGATTTCGTGATATAATTAAAACATGAAAAAAAATAAGGAGAGATTTTATGAAAAGAAAAATTTATAATGATCTTTTAGAATGGAAAAAGAGAAGTAATGGTAAGACTGCAATACTTATAGATGGAGCAAGACGTATAGGTAAAAGTTATATAGCAGAAGAATTTGCAAAAGAAAATTATGAAACATATATTTTAATAGATTTTTCTAAGGTACCACAAGCTATAAAAGATTTATTTGAAAACTATTTGGATAATCTGGATTATCTTTTTACATATCTGTCACAATATTTTGGAAAGAAGTTATATGAAAGGAATACTTTATTTATATTTGATGAAGTTCAATTTTGTCCACGAGCAAGAAGTGCTATAAAACATTTAGTGGCGGATGGTAGATATGATTATATAGAAACAGGTTCGCTTATTTCAATAAAAAAGAATGTAAAAGATATTTTAATTCCCTCGGAGGAACACATATTGAAAATGAAACCTATGGATTTTGAAGAATTTATGTGGGCAATGGGAAATAGTACAATGATGGATTTTATAAAAAAATGTTATGAAACAAGAGAACCACTAGGGCAAGCATTACACAGAAAGGCTATGGATTATTTTAAAGAATATTTAATAGTAGGCGGAATGCCACAAGCGGTTGAAATTTATTCACAAACGCGTGATTTTGAAATGGTAGATGAAATCAAAAGAGATATTTTGACTTTATATAGGCAAGATATAAGAAAATATGGAGAAGAAGTAGCTTTAAAAGCTGAAAAAATATTTGATGAAATACCAAGCCAACTTCAAAAACATGAGAAAAAATTTAATTTAGCATCAGTAGATGTAAATGCTAGATATAGGGAATATTATGGGGCATTTTATTGGCTTGATGATGCTGGTTTAATAAATATTGCATATAATACAACAGAGCCAAACATTGGATTAAATTTAAATAAAGACTCAAACTCTTTTAAATGTTATATGTTTGATACAGGTCTTTTGCTATCAATGGCATTTGATGAAAAAGGAATTGTATCTGAAGAAATTTATAAGAAAATATTATTTGATAAATTGACATTTAATGAAGGAATGATGATTGAAAATATAGTGGCTCAAATGCTTGTTAATGCTAAAAGAAAATTATATTTCTTTTCAAGAACAGATAGAGATAATTCTGAAGATACGATGGAAATAGATTTTCTAATTGCAAAAAGTAAAATTACTTCAAAACATAATATAACTCCAATAGAAGTAAAATCTGGAAAAAACTATACTTTTTCGTCATTAAAAAAATTTAAAAACAAATACAAAGAGTACTTAACATATTCCATAATAATCCATCAAGAAGATTTAAAAGAGGAAAATGGAATTTTGTATATGCCAATTTATATGACGGAATTGCTGTAGTGCACAGTTGGGGACGTGTCCCTATTGTGCATTTTGCACAATTGGGGACATATCTTCCTTGTGAATAATCGGGACGGTTCTAAAAATAATTTTGAATTTTTAGAATCGTCCCTAAAATTAGAAGGTGATAACATGCAAGAAAAACTAGAAAAATTATTTAATCAATGTATAAATGAATTAAAAAGCATAGGTTTAAATGTATCAAAAGAAAATGTTGGTGATATAAAAATACAAATTTCAAAAAGAAATAATAAAAGATATGGTTGTTGTAAGCAAGAGGAACCTGATGAAAGATATAAAGTTATTCAAAGGATTGGCAGAAGAAGAATTGTTAAATATGAAAAATTTAACAAACATACAATTGAAGTAAGCAAATGGGTTTTGGAATTAAATGATGATATTATAAAAAATACTATCATGCATGAGATTATTCATTGTTTTCCTTATTGTAATAATCATGGAAGTGAGTTTAAGAAGTATGCAAGATTTATAAATGCTAGGTTGGGGTATAATATATCTAGAGTTGGTAACAAAAAAGAGGATTATGAGAAAAGTGATATGGATTATAAGGAAAAAGAGTATAAATATGTTATAAAGTGTACTAATTGTGGAAAACTAATCTATAGAAATAGGTTAGTGATGGATTTTTTTAAGAAGTATAGATGTCTTTGTGGTGGAAAGTTGGAGATGTAGAACATGAAAAAAACTACAAAATTTGTAACGAAAAAATCACAAAACTTGCCATAAAATATTGCTATTTTTAGGTATATATGATAATATTTAATTAAATTAATACAAACTTTTTTAGGGGGAGTAAAATGAACGAAATTAAATATGAAATTGTAGAACATATTGGAGTATTATCTGAATCTGCAAAAGGTTGGAAAATAGAGCTTAATTTGGTTAGCTGGAATGAAAGAGAGCCTAAATATGATTTAAGAAACTGGTCTGAAAATCATGAAAGAATGGGTAAAGGGATTGCATTATCTAAAGAAGAAGTTCTTAAATTAAAAGAGATTTTAAATGATAATGTTAAAGAATAGTTTATAAAGCTTTTTAATGTAATTTGTGAGGACGATGTAAAAATCGTCCTTTTGTAATGAGAGGAATAAATAAAGTAATTGTTTATTTTTTGCTCGATTTTAGCGATACATGAGGCAGAGGAGGAATGTTATTATTTATGAGTAATATTGAAAATGATGAATATATAAATAAAAAAATTAATGATAATAGGCAATATTTAAATATGATGCTAAAAAAGCAGTATAATCAAGAGGAAATTGATAGAATACTTGCTGGATATAACGTAAAAAGAAAAGTGACAATACGAGTTAATACTATTAAATCGAATAAAAATAAGATTATAGAGGAACTTGCAAAAATCGGTGCTGAATTTGATGAAGTAAAATGGAGCGAAAATGCTTTAATTATAAATAATAAAAGTGAAAAAGATTTGGAGGATTTAGATATTTACAAAAATGGTGAAATATATCTTCAAAGTTTATCATCAATGTTACCCCCAATTGTTTTGAATCCACAGGAAAAAGAGGATATTTTAGATATGACTGCTGCACCGGGTGGGAAGACTACTCAAATTGCAGCTCTAACAAATAATAATGCTAATATAACAGCATGCGAGTTAAATGCGATTCGTGCTGAACGATTGAAATTTAATGTTGAAAAGCAAGGTGCAAGCTCTGTTTTTGTTATGCAAAAGGATTCTAGAAATATTGATGATTATTTTTCATTTGACAAAATTTTGCTTGATGCACCATGTAGTGGTAGTGGAACTTTAGATTTTAATGACGAAACAACATTTAAATTTTTTTCGCAAAAGCTTGTTGAAAAATCACAAAAGGCTCAATTGACTTTATTAAATAAGGCTTTGAAGGTATTGAAACCAGGTAAAGAGATGGTTTATTCTACTTGTTCAATATTGAGTTGTGAAAATGAGGATATTGTGAATCAAGCTTTGAAGCTTGCGAATGCTAAGATTGTGCCTATTGAATTTGAGGGAATGGAAGATTTGCCTGTATTACCAACTAAAATTGAAGGTACAATTTGTGTGTGTCCTAATGAGTTTTTTGAAGGCTTTTTTGTCGCAAAAATTAGGAAAAACTGATGGAGATGGATTTGATATTTTTTTCTCTGGGTGAGACATTTGGGGACGGTCTTTATTTGTCTCATTTTTGAGACAAATAAAGACCGTCCCCAATGTCTCATTCTATAATATAGCTAACCATAGAATCTCTTTCTAAAGTATCCTTAAACATAATATCTTTCATACATAGCTTAAAATCAACATTATTTCCACTTCCGTTAAACATAACAACAGCAATACTTCCATCTGGATTTTTAAATGAGGTTACATGTATATCACTTATATATTTACTGTTTCCAATTTCTACAGCACCTGGTTTTATTACCTTGCTAAATTGACCGATGTAATAATATGCTAAAGTCTTTTTGTAATCTGAATTATCTGAATTTAGCATTACAGGGCTATTGCAGTAGTTCCTTTTATGGTTTGGACCACCAGTACTATCTAATAAAATATTCCAGTCAATATATCCATTTATACCTGAATTTAGGTCCTCAGATATATCATGTGCATATTGATTTGAAAAAGAATTGTTTGGGTCAAAGCTGAAGCACCCTTCTGTGTGTATTAATAGCTTTTCTGGATATAGTTCTCTACACAAAGATATGTTTTCAAAGTGGTTTCCAGAGTACCAATGAAAAGCTATTCCTGATGCTGCTTCTCTAGCTTCTGGTGTGCTAAATTCTTCCATTGCCCTGTTCAATAATTTTTCTTTATTATGGTCATATATAAGAATTTTTGTATTTATTTCATTTTTAACAAATGTTGGGTATAAATAGTTTACTAAAAAATCCACTTCATCTTTTGGGCTATATAAACATGATTCCCAAATAGGCATTGCATTTGTTTCATTTTGAATTGTTACAAAGTCTATATTTATTCCTAATTCTTTATAACTATTTAAATATTTTACAAAATAATCAGCATATGTTTGTTTATATTTTTTTAATAATTTACCACCTAATATCCTAATTTTAGTATTTTTCATAAATCCAGGAGGACTCCATGGTGATGCTAAAAACTTAATGTTTGGATTTACTTTTTGAGCATCTTTTATAAATGGAATAATATATTTTTTATCTCTTTCAATATTAAAATCTGATAAATCATGTTTTTTTGCATATGAATAACTGTTTAATGAAAAATCACAACTTCCTATTGTTAGTCTGCAAAGTGAGTAATTAATTTCTGAAAACATATCTTTCATATATTTTTCTTTTTTATCATCAGGTAATAAACTATATGCATATGCAGAACTTTCTGTTATACAGGCACCAAACCCATAAAACTCTTGGTGCTCGATGTCTGGATAGATATTTACTACAAATCTATCTGTCCATTTTGAATATTTTTTTTGCTTGACTTTTGTTTCATTAAAGTAATAATTTTTGCTTTTATTTGTTTCAATTTTTGTTATTTGCATTTTTATAAATCCTTTCTGCTAAGCGTTTTATAAATAATTGGTTTTATTATAATATATTTTTGTGTAATTTTAAAGCGTTCGGGCGTATTATTTTATATAAAGTGTTAAACTCTAATCATTATAGTTAGTATAAACCTTATTATTGCTTTTTATTTTTACTTATGATATCATTTTAATGAAAAAATATTGACTTTTACAAAATTAAAATTTTTTTCTAAATTAGATATGCTATTGTTAAATAAACACAAAAATAATAATTTATTGATAATAGAAAGGGGAGTTTAAATGGAAGAAGTATTAGATATAGCAAGTAAAATAGTAAATAATAATATTGTAAAATCAGTTATTGTTATTATAATAGCTTTGATTATTTATAAGGTTCTAAGCAGTATTTTGTTAAAAAGTGAAAAAAAGAATAAATCGAGAAAATTTGGTCATAAGGATAAAACATATATTAGATTAATTAGAAATTTTCTGAAATATGCAGTTGCGATAATTACATTATTAGTTGTACTTCAAATTAATGGAATTGACGTAAGCTCTATGATTGCAGGAGTTGGTGTTTTAAGTATAATTGTAGGATTTATTGTTCAAGATGCTTTTAAAGATATTATTAGAGGAATTGATATTATTTCAGATAATTATTTTTCTGTTGGTAATGTTGTTAAATATGGCGATATTGAGGGAAAAGTAATTATGGTAGGACTTAAAACTACAAAAATAGAAGATATTAGAACTCTTAATGTTGTATCTATTGCAAACAGGAATATTGAGCAAGTTGAAGTTGTTTCAAATGAGATATTAATCAGGATTCCAATGCCATATGAAGTAAAATTGGATAAAGCTGAAAAAGCGATTGATAATATTTTAGATGAATTTGGCAAAGATGAACGAATTGATGATTGCGAATATAGTGGGGTTGACAATTTTGCAAGTTCAAGTATTGAGTATTTGTTAAAAGTTAGATGTAAACCTGTTGAAAAATTGCAGGTTAGAAGAGATTGCTTAAGAACTATTTTAGTAGTGCTTAATAAGCATAAAATTGAGATTCCTTACCAACAAATTGATATTCATACAAAATGATTTAAAAGAAAAACTTGAAATTTACATAAAATTATGCTATTATATACAAGAATAATTTTTATTCAATTAATAAATTAGTGTAGGCAGTTACACTAATGAAAAACCATAATAAATTTTTTAGGAGGTTTTTAATTATGTTCTTGATTAAAAATATTCGGGTATATGGTGAAGATGCACATTCGATTGAAGTTTTTGATGGTATATATGTTTATCAAAATGATCGCATATATACAACAAATGGCTTCACAGGAATTAATTTGCAGATAGACTTTGATACAGATAAAAAGAAGCTGTTTGCAAATAATAATGGAAGATTTTTCATTGACAAGGTAGATGATATTTTAGGATATCAGGATAAAAGACTGATTAAAATGTCGATAAATGGCAAATCATCTGAGTCTGTCGAGGGAGCTCTTGTATTTATTAATGCACCATTAGTAAAATCCAAAATTCTTAGTGATGGAGTGAATTTCTTAAATAAAAATGTCAACGAAGCTGTGATTTTTTTTAGTTCAGTAAGAGACAAGATTTATATAAGTAATTCAATTCTGTCTTTTGAATATGGAGACCTGGAAATTATTAGATAATCAAAAACAACCCTCATTGTGTATACAATGAGGGTAATTCTTTTTGTGCGACGGGCATGTCGTTCAGTTAATCGGTGAAAGTCCGTAGTGGAGGTTTA
>CAMEHU010000015.1 GCA_945917765.1 uncultured Lachnospiraceae bacterium
GTACAGTGGTGTGAGAGGACACTGAATAAAATAATTATTCAGTTCCTACTCGATTTTTATTGGAGGTATAAAATGAAAACAATACTAATTATTGAGGATGATAAAGATATTAATGAAATGTTACAACAGCTTTTAAAGCAAAAAGGATTTAATGTGGAAATTGCGTATTCAGGTACTGAAGCTATACTTGTACACAATAAGAATATAGATTTAATTATATTAGATTTGATGTTACCAGGCAAAAATGGTGATGAAATTATAGAAGAATTAAAAAAGAAAAATGATGTTCCAATCATTGTTTTATCTGCTATTTCAGATATAGATAAAAAGTTAGATTTATTCAAGTTTGGTGCTGTTGATTATATGACAAAACCATTCAACAATGAGGAATTAATTGCTAGAATTAATGTCCATTTGAAAAAGAATAGTTCAACAACTTCAAATTATATTGAATCGGATGATATAAAACTTGACTTGAATAATTATCAAGGCATTTGTAATGGTATTAATATAAATTTAACAAAAACCGAATTTAATTTATTAAGAATACTTATGAAAAATAAGAATCAAGTTGTTACAAAAAGTATTTTATTCGATACAGTATGGGATGATTGGACTTCAGCAGATGAGAATACTCTAAATGTACATATAAGTAATATAAGGAATAAACTTAAAAAAATAAATCCAAATAAAGAATATATTGAAACAATATGGAGCATTGGCTATAAATTTAAAAATTAAGAAAAAATTAATAAATAAATTAAGAGTTTCTTAATAATTTTTTTGTATAATTCTTTTGAAAGGAGATGAATGCATGAAAGAAATAGTGCTTAAAACAAATAATTTAACAAAAAAATATAAGAAAAGTATTGCTCTTGATAATGTTAATATGACTATCAAAAAAGGAGAAATATATGGACTTATAGGAAGAAATGGAGCTGGTAAAACAACTTTAATGAAAATAATTACAACATTAATTTCACCAACTTCAGGTAGTTTTGATTTATTTGGTAAAAGTAGTGAAAAAGAAGAATTGTTTGAAAATAAACAAAGAGTAGGTTCATTAATCGAATATCCTGCTTTTTTTCCAAACTTATCAGCATATGATAATTTAAAATATTATGCTATCCAAAGGGGAATTGTTGACAAAAAGCAAATTGATAAAGTATTAGAAAAAGTTAATCTTACTAATACAGGTAAAAAGAAAGTTAAAAATTTTTCTTTGGGAATGAAACAGAGACTAGGTATAGCTTTATCTATTCTTAATAATCCTGACTTCATTATTCTTGACGAACCTATAAATGGACTAGACCCAATAGGAATTAGTGAATTAAGGGAAGTTTTTAGAAAACTATCAGAAGAAGGAATAACTTTATTAATATCTAGCCATATCTTATCTGAATTATATATCATTGCGGACAAATTTGGATTTATAGAAAAAGGTAAATTAGTAAAAGAACTTACAAAAGATGAATTAGATAAGGAATGTTCAAAATGTGTTGTGATTAAGACTGATGATACTAAAAAAGCATGTGTTGTTTTAGAAAAACAATTAAATATAAGTAATTACAAAGTAATTAACAATGAAGAAATCAGAATTTATGATTGTGATAAAACAGATGAATTATGCAATTCTTTGGCTAAAAATGATATCAAAATTAAAAGCTTTTATGAATCTGGAATATCTCTAGAGGATTATTATAAAGAAGCGGTAAAGGAGAGTGTATAATGATTAATATTATTAAATCTGACTTATTCAGATTATTTAAAGGAAAAGGAATTTATATAATCATAACTTTAATTATAGGTTTTTCTATTATTAATGCTTATTCAATTAGTCCAATTCATATAGGTTTAAATATGACAGAAAACAAATTTTCGTATGGCTTAGATGAAGAATGGAGTGAAAAACTATATGATTCAAGGAGCTTAGCAGAAACAAGAGAAATCCTTTTAAATCATGGCGATTTTAAAGCAGATATTGTATCACTTGCTCAAAATAATGTTATTTATTATTTTATGATAGCTATAGTTGTGATTATTTTATCTACTGATTTTTCTTGTAATACAATAAAAAACTCTATATCTACAAATATATCTAGAAAGAAATATTATTTTTCAAAATTACTATTATCATTAGGTATTGGAACTATACTACTATTTTCATATTCGTATATATCTTATTTTATGTATTTATTAATAGATGGAGATAAGGTAGTTACTAGTTTTTTAAATATTACATTGCTTGTTGCTAGACAATTACCATTGCTATATGGTATAATTAGCTTACTTGTTACTATTAGTTTATTAACAAGAAAAACAGCAGTATTTAATACCATAACAATACCATTATTAATGATAATGCAAGTTATATTTATAGGTTGTATTAATTTATTTGATTTGCCAACAAAATTATGTGACTTTGAATTTGAAGCAGCATTAGGCAAGTTATGTATTAATTATTCAAATACATATATGTTGCAGTTAACAGTTATTTGGACATGTATCATGGCGATTTCGTGTTTAATTGGATATAAATTTTTCGAAAAAAAAGATATATAAGGAGTGATAGCAATGAAAGATATGATTATAATTTTATTAGTAATGTGTTTATTCATTGCTATTTTTTATATATTATTTTTGAAGAAAAGTATAAGAAATTTTGATAAGAAAATAAATGATAAATTTAAATCTAAAAGCAAAATTTTAATCACTTCTCAAACATCTGATAGTGATTTAAATAGATTGGTTAATTCGATAAATGGTATTTTAAATGAGTATGATGATATGCAAATAGAATATACAAATAAAAATCACAATTTACAGAAAATGATGACAAATATATCTCATGATTTAAGAACACCTCTTACATCAGCATTAGGATATATAGATCTTGTTCTAAATTCAAATTTAGATGAAAATACAAAAATCAAAAACTTGAAAATAATTGAAGGAAGGTTAAAAAGGTTATCTGAACTTGTAGATTCTTTTTTTGATTTTTCGAAAATTATTTCAAATGAAAATAAAATAGAGTACACAAATATAAATATAATTAATATTCTAGAAAAATCAATATCTAATCATTATGAGGATTTTAACAAGAATAAAAGAACCATTAATCTTGTTTATGATAATAGAAAAGTTATAATATCTTCTAATGAAAAAATATTACGTAGAATTTTTGATAATTTAATAGGTAATGCATTTCAGCATAGTACTAGTGATTTAGATATAGAAGTTAAAAGTGTAGATGGAATAAAAATCACATTTACTAATGGGTTACTAAATGATGATCTGGATATTTCAAGAATGTTTGATGAATTTTATACTTTGGATATATCAAGAACAAAAGGTAATACTGGATTGGGATTAGCTATTGTTAAAGAGTTTGTTAATCAATTGAATTGTGAAATAATATCTAAGAAGATTGAAAATAAATTGTGTTTGACGATTGAGTTTAATTAGAAACAAATATCAAAAAGGGAGTGAAAATATGTTTAAATTACATTCAGATTATAAGTCAACAGGAGACCAACCACAAGCAATTGAATACTTATCAAATGGAATAAAAGAAGGCAAGAAATTCCAGACGCTTCTAGGAGTTACAGGTTCAGGAAAGACATTCACAATGGCAAATATAATACAAAAAGTACAGAAACCAACACTAGTACTAGCCCATAACAAAACTTTAGTTTGGTTTAGAAAAGAAGCAATAGAATATTTAGACACTCTGGAAGTCGGAGATGATAGTATCTCTGTTACTGCAATGTTTATCGGAAAAGATGATTCTGGTAGATATAATTTTGCAGAAAAGACATATAGCTTGTTGTTTTATAAATTTTATAATTTTAGTGAATTTGAGAAGTAGGGGAGAAAAATAATAATTTTTAGTATAATGATTAATTTTTTATAAATTAAAAATAAAAATTAAATTTATAAAAATAATTTTTAAAAAGTAAAAATAAGTTTGGAAAAGAAAATCTAATATAGAAAATATAATTAGAAAAAATAAAATAATAAATATAAGATTAGATAAAAAATAATAATTTGGTAAGTACACATTAAGACCTAATAAAAGCAGAAGAGAGGTAGAGTTTTAGAGAGAAATATGGGTATGATGTGTATAAAAAAGAAATATATAACATTGCACAAAATCAAAGTTTTGTGCAAATAGGAGTAGGATAAAAATATAAAGCTTATATTTAAGCTCCTATCTCGTAATTATTGATATATCTAGCTTTTAGCTATATTATACTTATATTTATAACAACAAACTATATGTCTTTTGTATTAAAACCTCTTAAAATCCATTTTAATGCATTATTATTTTGTACTTATATAATTCTATTTCTAACTTTATATTATTCTTTTATTATGAGCCTATTTTTTAATTATAATTTTTAGTATCTTATATTTTTGTCTTATAATCTTATATAAAATCTTTCAAAATCTCGAAAATCCTCATATTTCAATAATTAGCTCAATTATATAGACAACAAACTATATGTCTAATTTTTAAAAACGCCTTAAAATCGATTCTCGTGCGTCGTTATTTTAGCGAATTTTTGTAGATTTTTATAATCCTGTCTAAACACCAGTAGTACCAACATTTTTACTAATAATTAGTATCTTATAATATGTTTAAGTTTAAATTACAAAATTATTCAAACGAATAACTTGTTATCTAAATTATAAAAATGTCTTAAAAACGATTTTGACGCGTCTGCATATAATTTAAAATCATAAACTAATATATTGTAATTTTATTATCAAAATCTTATATATAATTACAAAACTATAAATAATAATTTTAAAAACAATTTAAAAAAATTATTTTATACAAATGTTCGTAAATTATAATTCTAAATTAAAACTTTGCACAAAATTAAAAATTCAAATTTATAAATTAAAATTTTAAAATTCTAAATTTATTTTTAAATCTAATTTTATTTTTTCTTTTTTCATAATATTTTTATATTTTCATTCAATACAATTTTATTAATCTTAAATTCTCATATTTTCTATTTTAATAATTATATAATTTTATTATTACAAAACCTTAAAACTGCCCTATCTCCCCTACTCTGCCGTTTTCTAATTCTGCATCTAATCTATTTGCTATGTCTATTAATTGTACGGTTTTCTCTAGATATTCAAGACGTTTTTGATTTATTGCATAACCTTTTAACATATAATTTTTTAATACATTGTTTGCCCATTTTCTAAATAGAATTCCATTTTTTGATTTAACTCTATAACCAACACTTAGTATCATATCTAGATTATAATATTCTATATTTCTAGTAACAGTTCTTTCTCCTTCTTTTTGAACTGTCGCAAATTTTGCGACAGTTGGAATATCTTTTAATTCTTCTTCTAAAGCATTATTAATATGTTTACCAATTGTTTTTATATCTCTATCAAATAGTTTTGCCATTTGTTCACGATTTAGCCACACAGTTTCATCCTTCATATTAACTTCCAATTTTACATTTTGATTTTCAAAAATAATAATTTCATTTTTCTTTTCATTCATATTAAATCCACTCCTTCATACATTATTGTTATATTAAATAGATTTTGATATGCTATATTCATTTTTATATTTTTCAATACTTGTAATTCCTTTCATAAAACAAGTATTTACTTTTTTTGCGTGGGTATAAATTTCATTTATTGTCATAATAATTTGTAATTTTGAATCTATAGTAATATTTTACCATAATTTGATATTTATTGATATAGTAATTTAAACTTTTTGTATATTAAAGAAGCGGAATATATTTTATTATTGGTTATATTAATAATTATTAATATAAAAAGGTGACTATTATGAAAGTTTTGTGCAAACAGGAGTAGGAGAAAAATATAAAGCCTAATTTAAGATCCTACCTCGTAATTATTCTTATATCTGGCTTTTGACCATATTTCGTTTATATTTATAACAACAACTTATGTGTTTATTTAATAAAACCTCTTAAAATCGATTTTAACGCGTTATTATTTTATACTTATATAATTTCATTTATCATTTTATATTTAACCTATATTTTATTTATAATTTTTAACTATCTTATATTTTTTTCTTATAATCTTATATAAAATTTTTCAAAATCTCGAAAATCCTCATATTTCAATAATTAGCTCAATTATATAGACAACAAGCTTATTTACGATAATCATAAATATTGTAAAATGAGATAGCTATTTAATAACTATCTCATTCATATATTGTAATTATGTCCTGCTCATAATATCAAAATCTTCGGAACAAGTCGGAAGATTTTTCAGTATAATATTTTTATTTATTTTCTAAATATTTTTTTGCATCTTCTTCTGATATTTCTTTCATTGTTTCATTACAACATTTAATACCACAATTATCACAAGTACAATCAATTAATACTTTAACCAATGCGCCACATTTTTCACATCTTGCAAATTTATCCATAATTAAACCTCCCTTCTTATGAAAATTAGATTTATCATTTATTAAATCTTTTAAACAAACTGATTAATTCATCTATTGTATCTAGTTCTCCATTTTCTAAATCTCTTGTTACACAATTATATAAATGATTTTCTAATATATGATTTGATAAGCTTTGTATAGAACTTTCAACTGCTTTTAATTGTATTAAAACATCATTACAATAAACATCATTTTCTATCATTTTCTTTATTCCACTTATTTGCCCACTAATTCTGTTTAATCTATTCGTTATTAATTTCTTTTCATCTATTCCTCTTTTAGTCTTTTTATTACAGCATTTATTTTCTTTCATTTCACGCCTCCTAAAATATTATATACTTTTATAGGTATTTTGTAAATAAGGGGGTATGTAATAAAAATTGTTAGTTTTTCAATGATTTCATTGAATAAAAAAAACTAAAATATACTTAATTTCTTTATAAATTCATTTTTCTTGCTTTCCATCTTTATAATAGTGATACAACTAAGCCAACAATTAAGCAGACAATTAGTCAAATAAGTTCTCCTATAATTGAGCCTTTTATATGAAACCAATAATTATGATATTCTTTTTTCATATCATCCGTACCTGCAATTATAAATCGGTTACTATGGCAAAACCATATACAATCTAATACAATAGCATCATACCAATTTATTATACTCCAAATTATAAATGAATACTTAAATCCATCAATAAAAGTATCATATCCATTTATATATCTCATAACAAGACTTATTATAGCAATTATTATAAGCGAAGCTAATAATTTTATTGATATTTTCTTCTTTTCTGTTGGAATTTTTCCTTCATATTGTTTTAATGATTTTACTCTTTCTTGTATTTTAGGTGGATAATTGTATATTTCTTTTATTGGATTTCTTGACATTTTATATACCATTAAAGTAAATAATAATCCCAATACTAATGTTTCAATTATTATTGTATTCATATTTCATCTCCTCGATAACCTAATATTTTTATTTATTCTACTTGTTCGCAAGATTGCAAAATTCCGATTTTACGCCACTTCTTACCAAATATTATTCTCCTTGAATTATCTAGTTCTATCTAAATCATCAGATCTTTCAGTTTTATTTTCTATATTATTCAATTGCTGTATAAATGAATTAATTATAAAATCAGGACTGGTTGTATCTAATTTGAATTTATTCTTATCTTTTTTCTCAGCTTTTTTAATTCTCATTCCTTCTGCTTTATTTTGTTCCAATGTTTTTCTTTCATTTAATTCATTTCTAATATTTTTTATTATTCCGCTTAACTTTCTATTTTTGTTATCATCATTTTGTTTTTCTGTATTATCAATTTCTATTATATCTTTTTCTTTATCATATACAATTACATTTTCAATTTTTTCATATCCACTTATAAAGCTGAAAATATCTTTATCACTACTATTATTGTTATCTACTCTGACTTGTATAATATAGTTTTTTAAATAATCAATTGCCTCCTGTTTATTATTGAACTGAATATTTTCATTTGTAATATTTTGCTTTTTTGTTTCAAGATTTTTTAATCTAATTTTATTTAATATGACATTTCCGAAGTTTTAATATAGGACTTTGGCTTTCATTTGGAATTAAGCTTTCTTCTTGTTTTTTTATTCTATCTAGTTTATTCTGTTTTATTAATACATTTACTTTTTCCTTAATTCCTTCTTCATAAATTCTTTCGAACTCATCATCTGAAGCTTCTATAATTTTGGCTTTATTATTGCTTATAAAGCTTGAAATCTCCAAAAATTCTTGTGGACTCATTTCCCCAGACTCTATTTTTTTTCGTATTTCAACAGTTTTATGTATTAAATTAGAGTATAATGCATTTCCTTTATTTACAAATTGTAGTTTATCAATTTTCTGCCAAAAGTTTTGACGTAAATCATCACCAAAAATAATTCCATCTATTTTTTCTAACATTCCATTTTGCAGTTGTAAATTATGTGATATTTCAGGGATATCTTTATCTATAAAATTTCTAAAACCTTCATCTTTAGAATATTCCTTTACTATATTTAGATTGATATTTTTATTTTCTATTAACCCTTTTTTTGCATAGTGAACAATTGTTTCTTTTGGAATCTTGTCTAATTTTTTTCCATTTGAATAATCAACATATATTCCTCCAAAGTGTACGCCTATGTCTTTTATTGAGATGCCTTCCATTTTTTTACCTGTTTCAAAATCAATTGTTGGAATTTTGTGTAAGATATAATTACAGTATGTTAATTCATAATCAATTGGAGTTCTTATAATTGCAGGAATAGTAAATTTTTCGTTTAATTCTTTTATTTTATCCGCTTCTCCATTACATTTTTTCAATTCACTTAAATATAATAATTTTAAGAAAACAAATCTATGTCGTCCATCATCAACTTCATATTTACCATCTCCGTTTTTCTCGTACTTTAAAAGGGTCTCTGTTCTTACCATTAGCTAATTCTGGAAATAATTTTTCTCTAAAATTATCGATTGTTAAATCAAATAATGAAATAGACCTTGAATGGTATGAATCCCCTTTTGAATCAAACAATGAATCCATTGCTTGAGCCAAGTTATAATTTATATCATATCCTACAATATCATTCAAATTTACTAATATTTGTCTTTCGTCTTTGTCGTTATATGAATTTAATCTATATATATATAATATATCACTTTTAGGAAAGAAGTAATTACTGTTCACTTGGATTTCCATTACTTCGTCTTCGCTTAAATTTAATTTTTCTAAAACTTTTGTATTAAATAAATTCATTTTTACTCCTTATCTAGTATATAATCCTAGATTTTTATTTTTACAAATTAACAACAATCCCAGTTATAATATCTATTCATCCAATTCTCTGAAATAAACACATGTTAACTTTGTATTATGTTCTTTCTGCCATTTTTCTATATAATCTTTTAATCTTTCTGATACAATAATTTCAGGACCTATTGCTCCTTTATCATCCTCTCTTGATATCTTGAAAATATCATAGTTTTTTGCTTTAGCTTCACTTATTACAAGTTTTGTATAGGTAATAAAGACCGCTTCTAGGTCTCTTTCTGATTTTTCAAAATCAATGCAATCTATTCTTGATGGAAGTGCTAGCCAACATTCATGACTTTCTCCACTTTGGTTTAATTCGATTGGGAAATTTTGTAAAATAATTTTTTTATATAAAACATTGTTTACACCAAAGTTATCAAGAATTTTTTTAAATCTATCTGAAATAAGTGGAATCCTATTACCGTAATCATACATAAAATCTGTATATTCATCATTTTCATGTTTTAAAATCCATATAGCCATTGTTGTGTTAGGATCTATCTGATCAAGATTACTGTTTTGGCAGTGCAATTCAAATTTTGGGTTTAAGAAATTTGAATTAATTTTGGGATAACCACCATAAAATGGTGAATCACATTCTAAAATATAATACTTCATTTTTTATTCTCCTTTTATTTTTCTTTTTCTATCATATATGATGCTATACTAGTTTCTTTTTTTTACCGCTTCGTAAATTTCTTCTATAGTCATAATACAACCTTCTTTGCAATTTGCATTGATATTTATTATTATACTTAATACTAAATAATTTATCAACTATTTTATTTTATTATTTTAATCTTTTAAATTGACAATTTTTAAATCAATGATACAATAATTCTAATATTAACTAAAAAAGAAAGGATTGATATATATGACTATCAATACAGAAGGTAATCCAACATTTTTAAACTCATTTTTAGATTATACTGCTACTATTTTAAATAAATCACCTAATACTATAAAAGAATATAACTATGACTTAAATAACTTCTTAAAATTCATTCTCGTGCATTTTAAGATGACAGATAAGAAAGATTTGAAAGAAGTAGATATACATGATATGAGTATTAATACTGTTGCTAAAATTAAACTTGAAGATATTCATGCTTATTTATTTTATTTAAAAAACAATTTTCAAAGTAAAGCCGCTACTCGTGCTAGAAAAACTGCTAGTATACGTGTGTTCTTTAACTATCTTTCTAATAAAGCAGGTCTTATAGAAAAAAATCCTGCTCAAAATTTAGAAACTCCTAAACAAGATAAAAGAGTTCCTAAATATTTATCATTAGATGATAGTAAAAAGCTATTAGAAGCGGCTACTAATATAGATGATAGAAATAAAGAAAGAGATTTTGCAATTATAACTTTATTCTTAAATTGTGGTATGCGTCTTTCTGAATTAGTTGGCATTAATATGAAAGATATTAATTTTAATGATTGTAAGATGACTGTTATAGGTAAAGGTAACAAGGAACGTACTATTTACTTAAATAAGGCCTGTATAAATGCTATTAATAGTTATTTATCTGTTAGACCTCATGATGCGGTTAAAAGTGATTCTCGTGATGCTTTATTTCTAAGTGAACGTAAAGAACGTATTAGCAATAGAACAGTTCAATATATTGTTAAACAAGAGCTTCAAAGAGCAGGTCTTGATACTAATAAATATTCTGTACATAAACTTAGACATACTGCTGCTACTTTAATGTATCAATATGGTAATGTAGATATAAGAGCATTGCAAGAATTATTAGGACATGAAAGTATTTCTACTACTGAAATATATACTCATGTTGCAAATGAACAGGTTAGAAATGCTGTTGAAAGCAATCCGCTATCTAACTTTTAGATTAAGTATATAATTTAGTTTGTAAAATACTCTAAATACTCTAATTTTATATGTATTATTATAGCAAATGTTATTACGTGAAATCAAAAGTCTTAAAAGCGATTTTAACAATCACTCTTAAGACTTACTTTATTTTATCGGTATTTTTAATTCCTGACCAACTTTTAGTTCACTTATTTTCAAATTATTTATTTCTTTTATATCACATATTATATCTCGTACATCTTTATTTTTATAGTAAGAATTTTTATGTTGTTCTTCAGAGGCAATTTTCTATAATGTATCTCCTCTAGTTACATATATAGTTTTATAATCAATATCATTACACGAATATATCGATTTTACTATTCCAAACCCACATAAGAATAAAAGTGACACTAATACTGCTAAGCTTATTACGAATTTTTTTATATTAACTATTTTTTTCATATTTACATCCTCCTTAACACTGTAAATTACTTTATATGCAATTACACGAACAACTTTTTGCGTATATTCCTATTATAAAAGAACTTATGTTCGTTGTCAAGAGGGTTTTAAAATTATTTTTTTAGATTCACAAAATAATTGGCTGAAGCTGTTCTCCTTCTATGGCTTTCTCTAATGTGTCAATTATCATTTTAGAATCAAATACTAATGAATTAGGTTTGGTTATAGGATTATCTTGTTTAAACGGAACAAAGTAATAATTTCTTCTATTTAAAATTTTTCCTATATTTTCTGCGCTTCCTGCTAAAGCATCATTAGTTGAGATAGCAATTACCACAGGAAGTTGGTTTCTTAAATGTGATTTTACAGCCATTACTACAGGGGTATCTGTAATTCCATTTGCAAGCTTTGCTATAGTATTTCCTGAACATGGGGCAACAAGCATTATGTCTGTTAATTTTTTTGGTCCAATTGGTTCCGCTTCTTGTATTGTATGAATTATTTCTTTATTAGTAATTTGCTTGATTTTATTTATATGTTCAGAAGCGGTTCCAAATTTGGTATCTAAATTATAGCTATTGTATGACATTATCGGAATAACTTCTGCTCCTAATTTAACTAAATTTTCCATTTGTTCAATTGCTTTATTAAATGTACAAAATGACCCAGTAAGAGCAAATCCTATTTTAATGTTCTTCAAACTCAATTAATATTACCTCCTTTACAAATTTGATATAATGAAAAGAATTAATTATTTGACTATATAATATATATAGTTATTTTTTCAATATATATTATAATTGTATGTGTTTATGTAAACAGTGGTTCATCAATTGATTTGTTTTATAGATAAATATAAATAGTAATAGAAAATAAAAGGATTTATTTTAAATATAAAAATAAAATTCATTCCATTATATAAAATGCATTATGATATGTCCCAAATTGTGCAAAATGCACAACTGGGACGCGTCCCCAATTGTGCATTTAATTACTTATTTAATTAAATTCAAAGTTTCTCTAGCAATAACTAATTCTTCATTAGTAGGAATAACCCATACTTTGATTTTTGAATCAGGAGCAGATATTTCTATTTCTTCTCCTTTTATTTTATTCTTTTCTTCATCTAATTTAACACCTAAGAATTCTAGGTTCTTACATATACCGTGTCTTCTATTAAATTGATTTTCACCAACACCAGCTGTGAATACTATGTTATCAGCTCCACCCATAGAAACCATATATTTAGCAATAAATTGAGCTATATTTAAATCATAAGCTTTTAATGCTAATTGTGCTCTTTCATCTCCATTGCTAGCAGCAGCTTCTATATCTCTAACATCAGGAGCTTGACCTGAAATACCAGCTAATCCAGATTCTTTATTTAAAATTCTATCCATTTCTTCTGGTTTAATATTTTCTTTTTTCATTAAGAAAGTTACTATTGATGGATCTAAATCACCACTTCTAGCACACATCATAATTCCACCTAGAGGTGTTAATCCCATACTTGTATCAACTGATTTACCGCCTTGAACAGCACATAAACTTGCTCCTTGTCCTAAGTGACAAACAATAGTTTTTACTTCTTCTACAGGCTTATTTTCAAGCTCTGCAACTCTTTTTGATACATAATAATGAGATGTACCATGGAAACCATATTTACGAATTTTATATTCTCTATAATAATGATATGGTATAGGATATAAATATCTTTCCTCAGGTATTGTTTTATGGAATCCGTTGTCAAATACTGCAACACATGGTGTATTTGGCATTAAAGTTTTGCAAGCTTCCATTCCCATTGCAGCAGCCATATTGTGAACTGGTGCTAAATCTGCAATTTCTTTAATTCCGCTAATTACACTATCATCTATAATAATAGGATCTGCATATCTTTCAGCTCCTTGAACAACTCTGTGTCCTACAGCATTTATTTCATCTAAACTATTTACTACTTTATAATCAGCTTCTGTTAATTGCTTAATAATAAACTCTAAAGCTTCTTTATGAGTAGGAGCATAGTTTTCAATAACATATTTTTCTCCATTTACTTTATGTGTAATAAAAGCTTTAGAATCTCCAATTCTTTCATAATTTCCTTTTGCAATTACTTCTTCATTTTCCATATCGATTAATTGATATTTTAATGAAGAACTACCACTATTTAATACTAATATTTTCATAATTTTAACCTCCTGCACAATTGGGGACGCGTCCTCGTTGTGCATTTTGCACAACGAGGGACACATCTTCAATCATCTTAAATTTTTCTATATATTTATAACATATTACTAATGTAAATTTCAAGATTATTAGTCAATGTTTTCTCATTATTTTAGTAGAGTAGTCGAAATTTTAAATTAGGTAAGAGCAGAAAATATATTAACAATGGAGTACAAAGTGCGCAGCTTGGGAGACACAAGCGTCAGCAACGTCGACCAGCAAGCGTACGCAGTGTTAATTATATTTTGAGCGATTACATAATTTAAAATTTCGACGCTCCCTGCAAAAAAACAAACTAAGCACTAACACATCTTACCTTTTACATCCCTAGCAATCAACAATTCCTCATTAGTAGGTACAACAAACATCTCTACAGACGAATCAGAAGCGGAAATTTTGCCTTCACAATTAACATATGTATCATTTGCTTCTTCATCTAATTTTACTCCTAAAAAAGCCAAATAATCGCAAATCTTTTTTCTTTCTTTTGCATCTTTTTCACCAATGCCTGCGGTAAATGTGATAATATCAGCTCCTTGCATAGAAACCATATATTTAGCAATAAATTGAGCTACATTATATGCAAAAGAATCTAATGCCATTAAAGCATTTTTGTTTCCTTCCATAGCTTCAGCTTCAATATCTCTAAAATCTACAGATACTTCTGAAATTCCATATACTCCTGATTTTTTATTTAATATCTCATCCATTTCATCTGGAGTATGGTTTCTAGATTTAGCAATATATGTAACTACAGAAGGGTCAATATCTCCGCTTCTTGTTCCCATAGGAATTCCACCAAGTGGAGTAAATCCCATACTTGTGTCAACTGATTTTCCATTCTTTATTGCACAAATACTTGCACCTTGACCTAAATGACAATTTATAATTTTCAAATCTTCAATAGGTTTATTAACCAACTCTGCAACTCTATTGGCAACAAATTGATGTGATATTCCATGGAAACCATATCTACGAATTTTATATTTTTCATAATATTTATATGGTATAGGATATATATAACTTTCTTCTGGAATTGTTTTATGAAATCCTGTATCAAAACAAGCTACATTTAATTTTCCAGGCATTACATTCATGCAAGCCTCAATTCCTGAAATAGCTGCTGGATTATGCAAAGGTGCTAAGTCTATAATTGATTTTAAACCATCTAAAACTTCAGGTGTAATAACAACAGGATCTGTGTATTTTTCCCCTCCATGAACAACTCTATGACCAATAGCGTCTATTTCATCAACAGATTTTATAACTCCATATTGATTACTTAATAATCTTGTCAAAACAAATTTAATTGCCTTCTCATGATTAGACACAGGACGTTCAAATTTATGTTTGTTATCTCCAACCTTATGTGTCAGAAAAGAATTATTTTGTCCAATTCTTTCAAAATTTCCCTTTGCTAAAACTTCTTCAGTTTCCATTTCAATCAATTGGTATTTAAGTGATGAGCTTCCACTGTTTAATACTAATATTTTCATATTATCAATCCTTTCTACTTTTATGAAACATTTGGGGACGGTCTTGTTTTGTTTCATAAAGTTACTGTATTTTTTAGTGTCATATATATTATATATATATAATAGATGAAACAAATTAAGACCGTCCCCAAATGTTTCATATTATTGTTGTGCTTGAGCTTGAACAGCAGTAATTGCTATCACGCCTGCAATATCTTCTGCAGAACATCCTCTTGATAAATCATTAACTGGTTTTGCAATTCCTTGACATAATGGTCCATATGCTTCAGCTTTGGCTAGTCTTTGTACTAATTTATATCCAATATTTCCAGCATCTAAATCAGGGAATATTAATGTATTTGCTTTTCCTTGTACAGGGCTTCCTGGAGCTTTAGAAGCGGCTATTTCTGGAATTATTGCAGCATCTAATTGTAATTCTCCATCACATATTAAATCAGGAGCTTTTTCTTTTAATATTGCTGTTGCTTCAACTACTTTATCTGTTAAAGGTGAATGTGCACTTCCATATGTAGAATATGAAAGCATTGCTACTTTTGGTTCTGCTCCTACTAATTGTTTAAAACTATTTGCTGATGATATAGCAATTTCTGATAATGCATCTGCATCAGGATATTCGTTTAATCCACTATCTGAAAATACAAATATTCCATTTTCACCATATTCACAATTTGGCACTACCATTACAAAAAATGCTGATACTAATTTTGTTCCAGGTGCTGTTTTTAATATTTGTAATGCTGGTCTTAATGTATCTGATGTAGAGTGACATGCTCCTGATACTAATCCATCACTGTCACCATTTTTTACCATCATCATTCCAAAATATGTTTCATCTTTAATCAATTCTTTAGCTTTTTCTATTGTCATTCCTTTTTCTTTTCTAAGCTCATAGAACTTTTGAACATATGTTTCATACTTTTCACTTTCTTTTGGATTTATTATAGTTGCTTTACTTATATCTAGATTATTTTCACTTGCCATTTCCGCAATTTTATTTTTGTCACCTAATATTATTAGGTTAGCGTATTCTTCATGTAACACTATAGAAGCGGCTTTTAGTGTTCTAATATCACTTCCTTCTGGTAAAACTATTGTTTTAATATTTTTCTTTGCTTTTTCTTTAATCGTCTCTATAAATGACATATAAATTCCTCCTTATAAATCATAGTGATATTTTCATTATATTAGGAATTTTTAAAAAGTACAAGGTTATTTTGAAAAGATTTATAATTTTTTAAAATTTCATATAATTATTAGTACAAACTTATTAAATTTTGCATTTCTTATTGTAGTTACAGCAGGTATGTGCTATAATAACAACATCATACGTTTAAAAACACATATTACAATAATTTTAAGAGGAGGAATTTCTATGCCCTTTCGGACAGTAACTGCTAGTTTGCTTGATTCATGTGCTAACAAAAAAACTTGTAAAAGCTGTAAATATAGAATTGGATGTTTTATAAGATACAGTTTTTATGTGCATAATACTGAAGCAAGTTTTGATGAATTTCTTAAAATGCATGTTGAATCTGATTCTAAGCTAAGCGCTGAAGTGTGCGATAATTTAAGAGAAAAGTATAAGGATGAAAGAAAAAGATATCCTGAATACTCCCCAGTGTAATTTGACGTGAAAAAGAGCAGTACAATACTGCTCTTTTTAAATTGGGGACGGAGAAAATTTTAAATTTTTAAAATTTTCTCCGTCCCCAATTTAAAATTATTTAACAATTATCCCCAACAGCTTTGATAATTCCATAGCCTGAAATTCATCAACTATTATTCCTCTTAAATCTTGAGGTGGTACAACTATTCCTGTAATATCACATGTAGTAAAATCTATTCCATTTAAGTCTGTTTTATATAATTGTATTCCTATTAAATTTGAATATTGAAATTCTACTTTTTTTAATAATGCTTCTTGTATACTAGCATTTGATAATTTGCTATTCATAAATTTTGTAGTTTGTAAGTTTGTTAGTGCAAAATTTGCATATGATGCATTACAGTTATCAAAGTACGTATTTTGCATAAATGTATGTGTGAAGTTACATCCAACTATTTTACAATTTTTAAAGGTTGTTCTTATAAAGTTACAGTCACTAAAATCTGTATTTGAAAAATCGCATCCTTCAAATGTTACATCAACAAAAGTCACTTTATTAAATCGAGCATTTAAACATATTGAATCAGCAAATTCACATGTATTAAATTCTAAACTATGTGTGTCAATATGTGCTTCATAACATCCTTTAAATCGCAATCCTTGTATATCTGCCTCGTTTATTTTTGCTTGATTTATTACTTTTTCTAAACAATTACATTCAGGCAAGTCATATTTAGTTATTTCGTATATTCTATTATTCCCTGAATTAATACTACTCATTCGATAATCTACAAAATCGTCCATATTTTACTTCCTCGTCTTTCACTCTTTATTTTTTCTATTGTATATTACTTTATTTACGACATCTTTTTCTACAATTTTGAAACAAATTAAGGCTGTCTCCAAATATTTCAAATTGCTTATTATAATTAAAATATAATTTTCCATTTTAGTCAATATTTTTTTTATTTTTAATGTATATTTTTTTCTTTTTTTCACATAATAATTTTGAGAAAACGATTGGAGGTGTTTCTTATGTCAGAAAAAAATAATAATAAAAATAATCAAAATAACAATAAAAATAACAACAATAACAACAACAGAAATAACCAAAACAACAATAAAAACTGTGACTAGTAATTTGCTTTATAGTGTTTAATTAGTAATATATTAAGTAAACTGTTTTGATAAAACTAATAAAATTGAAAAATAAACAAAGAAGCGGAATTCTATTTTTATTTTCGCTTCTTTGTTTATTTTTTGCTTATTATAGTATTTTCTTTAAAAATTTTCCTGTATAACTATCATCGTTTTTTGCAACCTGTTCTGGAGTTCCAGTAGCTATTACTGTTCCTCCTCCTTCCCCACCTTCAGGACCAAGATCAATTATATTATCACAAGTTTTTATTAAATCTAAATTATGTTCTATAACAACTATCGTATTTCCTGTATCAACTAATCTTTGCAATATATCAACTAATCTATGAACATCAGCAATATGAAGACCAGTTGTTGGTTCATCTAAAATATATAATGTTTTTCCTGTTGCTTTTTTAGAAAGTTCCGTTGCTAATTTTACTCTTTGAGCTTCACCACCTGAAAGTGTAGTTGATGGTTGACCTAATTTAATATATCCTAAACCTACATCATATAAAGTTTGAATTTTTTGTTTGATTTTAGGAATATTAGCAAAAAATTCAAGTGCATCTTCAACAGTCATATCTAATACATCTGCAATTGTCTTGCCTTTATATTTAACTTCTAATGTTTCATGATTATATCTTTTACCTTTACATACTTCACAAGGAACATATATATCAGGTAAAAAGTGCATTTCGATTTTAATCAGTCCATCTCCATTACAACTTTCACATCTTCCGCCAGGAACATTAAAGCTAAATCTACCTTTTTGGTATCCTCTCATTTTAGCTTCATTTGTTCCAGCAAAAATATCCCTTATTATATCGAAAACTCCTGTATATGTTGCTGGGTTTGAACGAGGTGTTCTACCTATTGGTGATTGATCTATATTAATAATTTTATCAATATTATCTAAACCTTTTATTTCTTTGCATTTTCCAGGTTTTACATGTGAATCATTTAATTCCTTTGTTACAGCTTTATATAAAACTTCATTAACTAAAGTACTTTTACCAGAACCAGAAACACCTGTAACACAGTTAAATACTCCCAAAGGTATTTTTACATTTATATTTTTCAAATTATTTTCTTGTGCTCCTATAATTTCAATGTATTTTCCTTTTTGCTGTTTTCTTCTTTTTTTAGGAATTTCAATTTTCTTTGTACCACTTAAATATTGTCCTGTAATAGAGTCTTTTACTTTTTTTATTTCTTCAGCAGTACCTTGTGCCATTACATTACCACCATGAACACCTGCACCTGGACCTATGTCAATTATTTGGTCTGCAGCATACATTGTATCTTCATCATGCTCAACAACTAAAAGTGTATTTCCTAAATCTCTTAGTTTCTTTAAAGTAGCTATAAGTTTTTCATTATCTCTTTGATGTAATCCAATACTTGGTTCATCTAAAATGTATAAAACACCTGTTAATCCAGAACCAATTTGTGTTGCTAATCTTATTCTTTGGGCTTCACCACCTGACAGTGTTCCTGCACTTCTTGATAATGTTAAATATTCCAAACCGACATCCATCAAAAACTGTAATCTTTTATTCATTTCTTTTAAAATAGTTTCAGCAATCATTGCATCTTTTTTTGATAATTTTAAATTATTTAAATAATCCTTTATTTTGTTAATTGGCATATCTGTTAATTGATTTATATTTTTATTTCCGACTGTAACAGCAAGTACTTCAGGTTTTAATCTCGCACCTTTACATTCATCACAATCACATTCACTCATATACATTTCGTAAAAATCTCTCATTCCTTGAGATTTCGTTTCATTATGTCTTCTTTCAAGTGTTGGTATTACACCTTCAAATGGTGATGTGAATTTTCTAACACCAACAGAAGAAGCATATTCAAAATCAATTTTTTCATCACCAGTTCCATATAAAATCTTATCTAAAAATGTGCGAGGAAGCTTTTTAATTGGTTGTTTAATATCAACACCATAATGTTTGGCAATACTTTCAAAATACATTTTTGCCATTGTATCGCCCTTTTTCATTGTACTTGCACCAAAAGCTTTTACTCCATCATATAAAGTTTTATTTTTATCTGGGATAATTAAATCTTCATCCATTCTCATTAAATAGCCTATACCAGTACATTTTGGACATGCTCCAAATGGATTGTTAAATGAAAATAATCCTGGTGTTAATTCAGGAAAACTAAATCCACAATCAGGACAAGCATAATTTTGACTGAAAAGAATCTCGTAATCCTTTTTATTTGAACTTTCATCAGAAACATCTTTTGATTTTTGGGATGTTTTGTTTGATAAATTATCATATTGAAGTATATTTAATTTCTCTATCAAGCTCTTATCATTACCTATATCAGATGTTGTTATTAACACTAAATTATTTGCATTTTTTAATGCTACTTCTATTGATTCTGTTAGTCTTGCTCTTATGTCAGGTTTAATTACTAATCTATCGACTATTATTTCAATATTATGTTTTTTCTTTTTATCAATTGAAATTTCATCAGATAAATCCATTACTTCACCATCTACTCTAACACGAACAAATCCTTGCTTTTGAAAATCTTGCAATAATTTAGTATATTCTCCTTTTCTAGCTCTTACAACAGGAGCTAATACTTGAATTTTAGCTCCTTCTGGCAAGCTCATAATAGAATCTACTATTTGGTCAATTGATTGTTTTTCAATTTTCTTTCCACAATTTGGACAATGAGGAACACCTGTTCTTGCATATAGTAAACGAATATAATCATATATCTCTGTTACAGTTCCAACTGTTGAACGAGGATTTCTTGAAGTTGTTTTTTGATCAATTGAAATTGCTGGTGATAATCCTTCTATTGATTCAACATCTGGCTTTTCCATTAACCCTAAAAATTGTCTTGCATATGACGACAAGCTTTCAACATATCTTCTTTGTCCTTCTGCATATAACGTATCAAATGCAAGTGAAGATTTTCCTGAACCTGATAAACCCGTTACTACAACTAATTTATCTCTTGGAATTTCTAAATTTATATTTTTTAAATTATGTTCTTTTGCTCCTTTGATAACTATTTTATCATTCATTAATTTTCTCCTTTATAGGTTTACATAACCTGGTTTCTTTTATTATTAATTGTATTTTTTGCTTTCTCTTGGAATTATAACATATTATTCTATTCTTGAATAGTGCTTTCTTTACATAATTTCAAAATAATCTCCGGCACGTCAACTTGTTATGTATATCTTTGCTTCACTTCTTATATATATAATTTTTTGTTTTATTTATTGTGATTACTCAAGTTTACATATTATCGGAATAATTTCTGCGCCGTCAACTCATTATGTTTAGTATGTACTTTGCACATCCCCTACTCCCTTGAAATTAAATAATTCATACTATTTTTATTTGTTGTATTAAATAAAAAAACGGCCACTATTAAGTGACCGTTTTCCGAAAAGCTGTAATTAAAATCATGTAATTATTTTCTCAAAATAATTATCATATACATATCCGGATGAGAATCTGTCAGTATTGTAGTACAATATCTGAAGCCATTTTCCCTCCTGACCTATGATTTGTATTATATCTCCATTTTTAAGATTGTGGATAATGTTGCTTTCGTCAAATTCTCTATAGGCCCTTACATTTAAGTTATCTCCTACAAATTTAAACGAATTTTGATTATCACCCGCAATAAAAAACGACTCATTTTCCTTGGAAATATTAATAAGACCTGTTTCATTTTCATTATTCAACATAATCTCATACCATCCATCGCCTTTGTAATCCTTGATCCAAAAATAATGATCATATCTTAATTTATTTATGATATTATCTTCTGATAAAGACTGCGATGATCGAATATTCCAGGAAATACCCGTGAATACTACTCTCTGCCAATTAGGGTATATTGGCTTGTCAATACTTATTTCCGCTGTTGTTTGAACTGTAGTAATTTCTTCGTCTACTTTTGCTGTTGTGTTTGTGTGAATTCCTACATACGGTTCATTCGACATCTTTGTAAATGCGTATTCGTTGTGAGAATTTATATATATATCATATACTTCTCCAGTTTCATATACAAAGATTGTGTACCATTCTTCAGGATATGCCTCCAACACTCTGAATATCTGATTTCTATACAGATAAGCACTTGGCTCATTTTTTGTGAACCTACTTTTATACAAACTCCATGACTTCTCAGTCAATTTTACTATATCATTTTCTATAAAAGTGGTTTTAGTTTCCGTATTGCTAGGCTTCGACAACAAAACAGCTGTAGTAGTAGTGAGTGTTGTTGGTTTTGGTGTAGTAGTTCTAGTAGTTGTTGTTGTGTTTTTTGTAGTAGTCGCTGTTGTAGTGGTCGTCGTTGTAGTAGTTGTTGTTGTTGTTGCAACAGTATTTTTGGTTGTGATAATAAAATTAACTGTTGCATCAGACAATCTGCCTATCTTTTCAAAGTTAGACTCCTCATTATATCTTATTCTGATATATACTGGAGTTTCACTGCTATCAACAATGACCTTGTACCATTCTTCATTTTCCTTCCCTACAACATAGAATATGTCCTGATTAAGCAGTTTGCTTTTTTCTAGATACATATTATCTATTGTGAGCTCCGGAGAAGTATGTACGTTCCACGACTGTCCTATAAACCTTAACACATCCTGAGAATTGTAAACAGGCCTATTATTCTTCCCGTTTATCCAAATAATCTCATACTCAACAGTGCCACCTACAGAACTAACTGCGTATGAAGTGAGTATTCTGCTTGCATCTACACCATCAATTTTACCGTCATTATTCACATCAGCTATATACCGATTCGAATAAACCTCCAGTTCATTAATAGCGCTATCACCTTCGATTGAAAGTTTTGCATAAGATGTAAGTATTTCACTAGCATCTACACCATCAACCTTTCCATCTTTGTTTACATCGCCCACATAACGAATGTTTGACTCTGTAAAAGCTTTTCCCTTTGTTAAATTGCTTGAAATACCGCAAAAAACAAAGAGTGATGCTAAAACAACAGATAAGATTTTTTTCATTTGTTCAACCTCCTAAAATTATCTTCTTACAGCTTTTCAAATATAATTTTGGAATAGAACTATTATATCACTCTGCTTTGCTTATGTCAACATAAACAATCTATTTTCTTGCATTTTAATTCTATTAATTCGAATTATACTTGCTATCATTATTAGCTAGTTAAAAATATATTTATTTTGTTAATTCTTTAATCTTATCTCTTAATTCAGCAGCCTTTTCAAATTCCATTTCAGCAGCATACTTTAACATTTCATCAGTTAATTTATTTACTAATTCTTCTATAGTTACATTTTCATCTAATTGATATTCTTCTTGCGCTTCTTCAACAATACTTGCTTTTATTGTATCCCTAACTGATTTCTTTATTGTTTGAGGTGTAATGCCATGTTTTTCATTATATTCCATTTGAATTTTACGTCTTCTATTAGTTTCTGTAATCGCTTTATCCATACTATCTGTTAACTCATCAGCATACATTATAACCCTACCATCAGTGTTTCTTGCTGCACGTCCTATTGTTTGAATCAAACTTCTTTCAGAACGTAAAAAACCTTCCTTATCCGCATCTAATATTGCAACTAATGATACTTCTGGTATATCTAGTCCTTCTCTTAACAGGTTAATTCCTACTAATACGTCAAATTCTCCTAAGCGCAAATCACGGATAATTTCCATTCTTTCTAAAGCCTTAATATCTGAATGCATATATTTAACCTTAATATCTATGCTTGATAAGTATGAGGTTAAATCCTCAGCCATTTTTTTGGTTAAAGTAGTAACTAATACCCTCTCACCTTTTTCAACTGTTAAATGGATTTGTGAGATTAAATCATCTATTTGATTTGTAACAGGTTTTACTTCAATTTTTGGATCTAGTAATCCTGTTGGACGAATAATCTGTTCTACTACATTATCTTTTGCATGCTCTTTCTCATAATCTGCAGGTGTAGCACTAACAAACACAACTTGATTAATTCTTTCTTCAAATTCTTCAAATTTAAGTGGTCTATTATCAAATGCAGATGGAAGTCTAAATCCATAATTTACTAAAGATTCTTTTCTTGCCCTGTCTCCGTTATACATAGCTCTTACCTGTGGAATTGTTGCATGTGATTCATCTATTAATAACAAGAAATCATCTGGTAGATAGTCAAATAATGTAAATGGTGGAGAACCTGCTGGTCTTCCACTTATATGTCTTGAATAATTTTCTATCCCTTGACAAAATCCTGTTTCAATCATCATTTCTAAGTCAAAGTTAGTTCTCTCCTCTATTCTTTGAGCTTCTATCAATTTGCCTTGGCTTTTAAAATATTCTACTCTTTCTTTAAGTTCCGCTTCTATTGTTTTAACTGCTCTATCCATTTTATCTTTTGTTGTCGCATAGTGTGAATTTGGGAATATCATAACATGATTTCTTATTCCTATTGTTTTACCTGTTAATGGATTGATTTCAGATATTTTTTCTATCTCATCTCCCCAAAACTCTACTCTTATAGCACTCTCTCCCCTATCTGATGGATATATCTCTACTATATCACCTTTAGCTCTAAAAGTTCCTCTTTTGAAATCTAGCTCATTACGAGTATATTGCATGTTTATTAATTTCTTTAATATGGCATCTCTGTTTTTTTGCATTCCTGGGCGTAGTGATATTATTAAATTCTCATAATCAATTGGATCTCCTAATCCATATATACATGATACAGATGCTACTATAATAACATCTTTTGTTTCAAATAATGATGCTGTTGCTGAATGACGTAGCTTGTCTATCTCGTCATTTATTGATGCGTCTTTTTCTATGTATGTATCTGATTGTGGGATGTAGCTTTCTGGTTGGTAGTAGTCGTAGTAGCTAACAAAATATTCTACATTGTTCTCTGGAAAGAACTCTTTGAATTCTGAGTATAGTTGCCCTGCTAGTGTTTTATTATGTGCTAGTACTAATGTTGGTTTTTGTACTTTTTCTATTATATTTGCCATTGTAAAAGTTTTACCTGAACCTGTTACACCTAACAATGTTTGGAATTTCTTGCCTTCCTTTATTCCTTTTGATAAGTATTCAATTGCTTGTGGTTGGTCACCTGTTGGTTTATAGTCTGAATGTAATTTAAACATGTTTTCACTTCCTTTTTTATATTTTAAGCTTTTTTATTTATAACTTCTATTATCCTAAAAAAGAAGCTGACTTATTTATCAACTTCTCCACAATGTTATATATTTTATATCCGCATTGTTTCTAAAATACTAGGCAATTTTAATTCCTCCTTCTCTAGCCCATCTAAAAAATGATGGTGCACCACACTCTACTACTGTTTTAAATAGTTCTATCTCTTCATCTATATAGTTTCCTTCTTTATCTATAATTTTATAACTTGGTAGTTCAAATCTAACACTGTCAAAACCATTTTCTGTTGGTCTTTCAAAATGGATTTGTATTGTTTCTTCTCCATTTTCATTTTTTATAATTCCAGAAAAAACAACTTCTGTTCCATCACTATATTTACAAAATGGATACATAACTTATCACGCTCCTATCTATTTATTAGTATACCATATCTTTCATAAAGAAACTATATTTTTTTGAAAATTTTCATAAATATACTCTAAGTACCACCAATTATTTTTCAAATTCACTAGTATTTTCCTTATCAATGTCCTTACCTTTATCTTTATCCTTATCTATATATTTCTCCCAAAATGGTGTACTATTATCATTATTGTGAATCTTAAATTTTTCATCAAATTCCTTTATATCCATACATTCCAAACTTTCTCCATCTTTTTTAGGAAATAAATAAATATTATCTCTTAATTCTTCTTCTCCAGAATGGAAAATCAAAATTGGTTTTTCGCATTTTATATCGTCTTTTTTGTAAACACATCTGTAATCGAATTTACCAATTTCTAATCTACTTATACATGGACCTAGAATATCCATGAATTCGCAAGTATGATAACATTCTTTTCTAAAATTTTCTCCATTTTCATCGTATAATCCACTAAAAAAGGCTTCTAATTTATCTTTTTTGTTTTGCAGATTTCTATTATCATTTACTTTATCTACTAATTTCATTATTGGAACTGGAAATTTTCCATCTTTTCCTGCAATGCCAATGCTTGTATATATTTCCCTCAATTCTTGTTCTGATATGCTTAATACGTTTTCTGGTGGTTTTTCAGCTAAATGCTCTGGTGCTGTAAGCTCATTATAATCTTTTCCAAAATACATCGGTTTTCCTTTAAACAATCCTAAAAATAAATCCCAGGTAGGATCAGTTATAATATTTCCTTCTTCAGTTTTAACACATAAATAAGTATGATTTTTAGCATTTATTGCTTCGCTATCAATACCTAATCTGCTTAAAATTGACATATTTGCAAATGTAATACCATCACACACTCCCAAACCATTTGATAGAACTGATGGTGTATTCCTTAAATTTTCCTCATTTTTTGCATCATTATATTGCTTTGCAAAATTCCAATCCGGATAATATGATACAATTTCCCCCATTTTATAATGAACATATGCTACCTTTTGCTTTGTACTCCATTCAGGATTTACCTCACTTAAAATAGTATCAATTATTTCTTCACTTTTTAAAAATTCATTTTTATTTGGAATATTTATTCTTCCTTTATCAATATTTTTTATACATACATTATCATCACATTCTTTTACTAATTTTTTTAATCCTTCATAAAACTTTTGGGAATTTTTAATATTAATTTTTATTAATGTAGGTGTATTCTCCATTTTTTTAACTTGCTCTATATATTCTTCAGGAGAATGTGTTAATTTAACAAATGTACCGCTTTTTTCTCCTGTAAAATCAAGAACTTTCTCATTAGTAATATTCTCTATCATTTATACCATATCCTCCAAACGAACTTTTTTAATTTTATATCCATTTCCTGCACAGATTTCTGGATCTGCTTGATAAATCAAATTTGCTCTAAAATCATTATTTTTAACAATATTTCTAGTTTGTGAAACCTCAGGTGCAGCAATATATTTTATCTTTTCTTTACCAAATAACCTTTTAATTAATCTTATAAAAAAATTCATAATTTCACCCCTCATTTGCTATACTTATATTATAAATCAACTATCAATTTTAAGTCAAATATTTTTAATAAAAACACTAGACTTATATAAAAAATTTTGATATTATATTGTCATACAAAAAGATAAAACTATTTTATAGTTAAATTAGGAGGTCTAGTATATGAAAAAAATATTGAAATTATTTATGATATTAGTTATTATGATAGCATTTTCAATGAATTTAACTGTATTTGCAGTTGAAACTCCTGAACAATCAAACGAAAATGAAGCTGTAGCTTCAGCACAAGTTGATGAAGTTCAGACAACAACTACTGCTAATAATTCAGTAACAAACAAAGAATCAGTTAATGTAAAAACTGTTCAGAACGAAAATGAATTAGAATTATCTGATATTTTAAATATTTTATTAATTGCAATTGGTGTTGTAATTATTTTATTAGCAATTGCTATTTTTATAAAATTAAAATAAAATTTAATACATATTCTTACAAGAAGTTTTAAAATTATACTTAAAACTTCTTGTTTTTTATTTTTTTGAATATTTTACATTTTATTAACAATACTATTATTAAATACATTTTATTTGTATTATTTTATAAATCTAATAAGGAGGAAAAAATGAAAAAGAGTATATTTATAATTTCTTTTATTATTATATCTTTACTTTTCTCGTATACTTTTGTTTTTGCAAATACAGATAATAGCAATAATAATGATGCAATTGATGCTATAAGAAATACAGTTGATAATGTTGAAGACAAAGCCGGAGATGCTGCAAATAGTACTGCTGGTGCAATTAAAGATGGTGCAAATGCAGTAAAAGACAAAACTGGTGAAATGACAAATGACGCTAAAAATGGAATGCAAAATGCTGGAAATGATATAAAAAGTGGTGCAGAAAATATTGGGAATACAATGAATAATACTATGGATAACAATACAGATAATAACGCAAATAACACTAGAAACAATACTGGAAATCAAAATAATAATGCATACACTGCAACTAGAACATCAACAGAAAACACAACAAATGAAACTGGAAATTGGATGAACAGAGATATATGGACATGGATTATTGTTGGAATTATAACAATTGTAATTGTAGCACTTATATGGTACTATGCAAGTAGAAATAGTCATGAATAATATTATGATTTAACAATAATGAGATAAAATCAAAAGCCAACGTTAGCTTAGCTCGCTCACATTGGCTTTTAATTACCTTATTTCAATTACACTTTTGACTTCAATGCCTGCATAATTCTTCTTTCGGCATCTTTCTTTGCTAAATCTTCTCTTTTATCATACAGTTTTTTACCTTTTCCAATTCCTAATTCTAATTTCACAATACTTCCTTTAAAATATAAACTTACCGGTACAAGAGTATATCCTTTTGTTTGTATTTTACCAATCAGTTTATTAATCTCTTTTTTATTAAGCAAAAGCTTTCTATCTCTTAAAGGATCTTTATTAAATATATTCCCATGTTCATAAGGACTAATATGCATAGAATAAATATATACCTCGCCATTCTTTATTCCTGCATAGCTTTCCTTAAGATTAACCTTCCCCTGCCTAATAGATTTTATTTCTGTTCCTGTAAGCACAATACCAGCCTCGATTGTTTCCTCAATATTATAATTATGTTTTGCCACTGGATTTTTTGCAATTAATTTATTCATAAAAACACCCATTTCTTTGTCATTTTAAACCATTATAACACCACCAACAATTAATATCAATAAAACAATAAAAAATATTTCTAAAGTTTAAACAGCCTATTTAAACAAAAAAATTATCAAATTCCTTCATAAGATTCCTATACTTAATAAAAAAAACGCTTTCATCTCTTATCTCGCCCAAATTTTCCATGCCATTTATAATAACAAAACAGTTTTTAACATTAATTTCTTTTCCTTTCATGTCATCATCATCAACTCGAATATTAGAAAAAGCCATCTTCAAATCACTAATGCCTTCATTCAATTTTTCCCAATCTTGCATGCTTGCATATCTATAACATATTAATAGATTATATTTACATTCTAAAATAACTTTTTTACTTTCATTGCCATTCGACTTTGTAAATTCAGGTAAATACTTATATAATTCTACCAAATTCTGAATAGCAGTATCCTTATTATTTTCTTTAATTGCAACAGCAACTAAATCCATACTTTTTTCAAATTGATTAAGCAATTCAGTTGATACATCTATCTCCTGCAAATCTATTGATATAATAGGCCATGAACTATATAAACTTTCAATCTTACTTCTTAATTCCTCCCAATTTATTTGCTTTTCATCTCCAATTATACTGTTTGCAGACATAGTAAAAATTTCTTCTTGCTCTGATTTCTCTTGTCCGCTTTGTTCTTGTCCCTCGCTTTGCTTTGAATTACTTCCTTCACTATCTCCACCACTTTCTTCTTTTTTTGAAGAGGTTTCTCCAGATTTTCCTTGTTCCTCACTTTTTGATGAACTATCCATTTTTATAGTCTTAACCATATATTTATCATAATTAATATTATTTAATAAATTTATCATAGAAATCACTTCATGGTCTAAAAAAGAAATTTCACTATTTACCTTTTGACTTATAGAATTCTTATTTTTATTTAAACTATTACAGCCACAAAAAGAAATTAATACACAAATATTTAGCGACATAATAAAAACTATCTTTAAAAACTTTTTCAAAAAATCACCTCTTTTTTATATTTCCCTAAAAATTACCTTTTATTCTAATGTATATATATTTATAAAAATAAAATAATAATAAAAAGAAGATTTTTGGAGGAAAAAATATGCAAGCAATAGTACGTTTATATAGTGTTATTCCAGATGAAATAGAAAAATTTTTAATTCATTTTTTCGGAAATGAATTTATTAATATATCTGAATCAAGTAAATTGGTCGAAAATAGTGCTTCAAAAAGTGAAAAAAACAATTCTGAAAGTGAAAAAGCTTCTTCAACCAAACAATGGTGGCAAAAAGAATACCCTAATCCTATTGAAATTGTAGATATTATAGGTGCATATATTGAAAATATAGAAGATTATGATTTGACTATGTGGATTAGTATTGATAGTGGTGTTTTTATAAAAGTCACAAAAGAAAATGCTGATGAACTAATTAGATATTTTTATGAAAGATTCCCATATTAATAAAAAGGATTAAATTTATAAAAATTTAATCCTTTAAAAGTTTAATTGTTACAGCTTTTTATTCTTGTGAAGAATTTGATTCTTCATTGTTAACTGTTTCTTGTTGTACTGTTTGAATATCAATTGGTTGTGCTTCAATTACTTCTTGACTATCTACTGGTGTTTCTGCTGTTTGTTCTACAGTAGCCTCTGATTGAGATTTTGCAACAACCTCTGGTGTAGAAACAATTTCCTCTTGTACAGCACCACATTTAGGACAGAATTTTGCAGTAATAGCAATTTCTGCAGCGCAAGTTTTACATAATCTTAAATCCTTTAATGCTAATATTTCCATTCTCATATCTTCAATATCTTTAGCATATGCATCAATTTTTGAACATTCTTCAACTAATTCTGATTTTATATCAATGTTTTCTTCTCTAATATGTTTTTCATATACCTTTTTACCAATTTCTGCATAAATTTTTTCAATTTTGCTTTTTGCATCACTAATTGAAGATTTTAATTTCATTTCCCTTGTTAGTTTATTTGTTTTTTCTGCAGTGTTTCTGTATGTTTCACTTGCCTTTTTGCTTAAATCATCAAAAAATCCCATAATATACCTCCATTTTATTATTATAATTATTTTTATGAAAACTATTCAAAATTGTAAGCTTTTATTATTCTGCCTTTTTTTCTCTATTCATTAACATTTTTACTGCGTCTTGTGGTTTTAAGTTATTATATAAAATGTCATAAACTGCATTAACAATAGGCATTTCAACATTATATTTTTTTGCAAGTTCATATGCAACTTCAATATTATCAATACTTTCAATTGTCATACCAACTTCTTTTTTTGTTTCTTCTAGTGTTTTTCCAGCACCTATTAATTTACCTGCTTTTCTATTTCTACTATGTTCACTTAAACATGTAACAATTAAATCACCAAGACCACTTAATCCATAGAAAGTATCTTTACTTCCTCCCATTGCTACACCTAATCTTGTAATTTCACCTAAACCTCTTGTTAATAAAGCTGCAAAGGAATTATCTCCTAATCCCATTTGAGCTGTTATTCCAGCGCAAAATGCTAAAATATTTTTTAATGCTCCACCTGCTTCAACACCTTTTATATCATTTGAAGTGTAAATTCTCATTTTATCACACATAAATGCATCTTGAATCATTTTTTGAACATCATCATGTTCTGAAGCTATAACCATAGCTGTTTCTATCCCTATTGAAACCTCTTCAGCATGACTTGGTCCTGATAAAACACCGATTTTAGCGTTTGGAATTTCATCTTTTACAACTTCATCTAATGTTTCTAAAGAATCTTTTTCAAATCCTTTTGAACAAATGATAATTGGTTGATTTGTTACAAATTGCTTATATTCTTTTACAATATTTCTTGTGAATTTTGATGGTGTTACATGTAATATAAAATCAGCATCTTTAATAGCTTGTTCATAACTTAATGTACAACTTATACCTTCTGGTATTGTTACTTTTGGTAAAAACATACATTTCTTTTCATTATTAATTAAATCTGCTTCTTCTTTTGCAAAAGACCATATTCTAACTTCGTTACCTAATTTTGCTAAATGAATTCCTAAAGCTACTCCCCAGCTTCCACTTCCAATTATTGCTATTTTTTTCATTTTTCTATCCTTTCTTTTGCTCTGTTATGAACAATTTTTTATTTTATTTAAAGCTTAGTCTATTTTCTGTTCCATTATATAATCTTTTTAAATTTGATCTATGATTAAATATTACTAATGCGGCCATTGCAATTCCAAAGAAAATATAATTATATCCACTTGCTATATAATCATATTTATCAGGCGTAATAAATATTGTTAAAACTGGGAACAAAATTGCTGCCATAATTGAACCTAATGAAACCATTCTTGTAAGTGCCATTACAACAAGTGCAAATACAAGACATATCCCCCCTATTAAAGGTTGAACTAATAGTAAAACACCTAATGATGTTGCTACACCTTTTCCACCTTTAAATCCGAAAAATACAGGAAATGTATGTCCAACTACTACGAAAAATCCGGCTAATTGTACTAAAATAGCTGTATTGGCATCACTTGCTATATTTCCTACAACATATTTTGCAATAAATATAGCAATAACACCTTTTAATACATCTAATAATAAAGTGAGTGCTGCTGCACCTTTTCCAACACTTCTTAGCATATTGGTTGTTCCAGCATTTCCACTTCCTTTTTCTCTTACATCAAATCCAGCAATTTTTTTACTTAATATAACTGAAAAATTTACACTTCCTATTGCATAAGCAATAACTGCCATTAAAATATATGTTGCTATCATATATATTCCTCCTTTGTTTTATAATTATTTTTCATCCTTCTTTTCTCTGACAATCATTCTAATTGGTGTTCCTGTTAAAACAAATTCTTTTCTCAATTGATTTATTAAATATCTTTCATATGAGAAATGAAATAATTGTTTATCATTTACAAAAACAACAAATGTTGGTGGCTTTGTGCTCGCTTGTGTCATATAGAAAATTTTTAATCTTTTACCTTTATCTGTAGGTGGTTGAACTATTGCAATTGCTTCATTTAGAACCTGATTTAACACAGATGTAGATACCCTCATCGCATTTTGATCAGCTACAGTGTTTATTAATTCATATAATTTATTAACTCTTTGACCTGTTTTTGCTGATATAAAAATTATTGGTGCATATGATAAATATGATAATTTGTTGTAAATATCTTTTTTGTAATTATCAACAGTTTTATCATCTTTTTCATATTCATCCCACTTGTTTACAGCAATTATAACACCTTTTCCTGCTTCATGTGCTTCACCCGCAATTTTAGCATCTTGTTCTGTAACACCTTCATTTGCATCAATCATTAAAATACATACATCTGCTCTTTCTATTGCAAGCAATGTTCTCATAACGCTATATTTTTCAAGATTTTCAGTAACTTTGCTTTTTCTTCTAATTCCTGCTGTATCAATAAAAACATATTTACCAAACTCATTTTCAAATTCTGAGTCTATAGCATCACGAGTTGTTCCAGCTATATTGCTTACAATTACTCTATTTTCACCTAAAATTTTATTTACTAATGAAGATTTTCCTACATTTGGTTTTCCAATAATTGCAACTTTTATAATTGTACTATCATCTTGTTCATTATTATCTTTTGGAAGTTCTTCATAAATCGCATCTAAAACATCTCCAATCCCAATTGCATTTACAGCTGAAACAGGATATGGGTCACCTAAGCCTAAATTATAAAATTCATATATATCATCTGATATTTTTCCATAATTATCAGCTTTGTTGCATGCTAAAACAATTGGTTTCTTAGATTTTCTAAGCATTAATGCAATTTCTTTATCAGCTTCTGTTACACCTTGTTTAAAATCTGTTACAAATAAAATAACATCTGCAATTGACACAGCCATATCAGCTTGTGTACGCATTTGAGAAATAATTATATCTTCACTTTCAGGCTCTATTCCCCCTGTATCAATTAAAGTAAAATCTATTCCTCTCCAATTAGTATCTGCATATATTCTATCTCTAGTAACTCCTGGCGTATCTTCTACAATTGAAATTCTTTTTCCTACTATGTAATTAAAAAAAGTAGATTTTCCTACATTTGGCCTACCTACTATTGCTACTGTTGGTTTTCTCATTTCTTCACCTCTTTTTTCGTTATATATTGTATACTATTTTTTACTTTAAGTCAAACATTTTTTAAATTGACATAATTTTTTTATTATGGTATAATGTCGATGTCTCTTATGAGAAATCTTAACAAGGAGGTTATAGCAATGCTTATTACTGAATTAAACTTAACTCAGAAACGGGCATTAGCAAAAGATATTCGTCGTTGCATAGAGCCTGATAAAGCTAAAACAACACGAATTCTCAAAGAATCCGAACTCCGCAAGTTTTTATCAAAGGAAAAATCTATCTCATTTTTAGGTATTTCAGAAATAATTTCAACTTTAAAAACTAATTATTCTGAAAAAACAATCAAAAGACTGATTTCAAAAGTTCAGCCTTCTATTGTATGGGATACTTGCCTTTGCAAACTTCCAGTTCAGGACATCGAAGATATGCTTTATAATAGCAAAAAAGACATAATTATTACAACAGCTGTTGTAGACGAAATTATGAAACTGGCTCAAAATTGGTCTGCCACTAATAATTGTTTAATTGCACATAGGTTCTTGTACAAAATTTTTGAAGATTCAGATTCTGAATTTTGTTCAATCGTTGATGTTCCAAGAACATCATATGTAGATGACCAGTTACTCAATTTTTGCCAAATCAATAATTATGAGTTATATACTTATGATTATGTTATGGGTCTTAGAGCCCGGGCAAGAAAAATAAATGTAACTATTTTTACAAATGCAGACTCTGATTCCCTAGTTTCATACACTCCAAATCCTACTGGAAAAAACATTTTATTAAGTGAAGATTTACTTGATAACGTAACTTTTACGGAAATTTTATCAGTTGCTGAATCTCTTCAAGCAAATAAATTTATAATACCATATGATTTTATTGAAAAGCTTGAAGATCCAATTTTAAAATGTCGTTTCAGGGATTTTATCAGATTTTTAGTGAATGATAAAACAAATCGTTATGCAATTTACTCTTCTGCTGATGAAAAATTCGATTTGGAGCATCTTAGTGCATTTACTGAGAAAAATAATTGTATTATTCTTTCTTCAGATGTACATGCTTGTGCTTCATATAAAATGAATTATATTCCGTATAAGCTTGTTTTTTCAACTGCTTTTAAAGATTTAATTGATGCTGCTGAATACGATGATATTACTAATTCTACTGATATACTCAAGATTGATAGTAATATTTCTGCATCAGACGCTGATTTAGATTTTAGCAATTCTCTTGAAGTTGCAATAAACTCTGAAAATTCAAGCAAAGATATAGTTGAACCTATTCATATAGAAAATGAGTCAGACAATTCGAGTACTTCTTTAGCGATTTTATCAAAAGAACTTATTCCGCACTACAGCCCTAACAAGCACAAAATCTCAGTTAAAAATTTAGCCCCAAATGAACAAATTTGGGTACTAGACAGTTCTGGAAAAGAGATTACGCCAAACTTTAAATCTGGTTACAAAGTATATCCTGGATACACAGTTATTTATGCTGTAAACAACCTTAGACAGTATTATAGAATAAATGTATACAAAGTTGTTAATTTTTGTAAAACTAATTACAGCACTGTACTTTTTTCAGAATACTTTAGTAAAGAAGATGTTAATAATATTACAACAGAATGGAGGAGTTTCGCTAAAAGAGCAATAGTTTTAACTTAAATTTAATAGTCAAGATTTAAAAACCTTCAAAAGCACATTGTATTAATTACAATGTGCTTTCTATTTATAATTAAATAAATAATAAAAATCAAATTTATTAATTAACAGAGTGTTTTATAATAAAAAAATAACACAATTGATAAATTGTGTTATTTTTTATTATTCAGCTTCATTTACAGAAACTACTTGTTCTCCATTATAATATCCGCAACTTGGGCAAGCTCTGTGTTGCATCATCATTTCATGACAATGTGGACATTCTACTAAGTTTTTAGCTTTTAATTGCCATGTTGATCTTTTTAAATGTGTTCTTGCTTTTGACCATCTTCTTTTTGGTTGTGCCATGTTAATTCCCTCCTTATGTCTTTAGAATTTGTATATTTCTATTATTATTAATTTATACCTTTTTAATGTCACTTTAAGATTATACTAGGGTTTGTTAAATTTGTCAATAGGTGGATTGGATTTTTTTATTAAACTTTAACTTTATCAGAATATCTATCATATATTTTTCCAACTTTTTCTATACTTTCCATCAACTCATCATATTCAATTTCTCTAGCATAAAAATATGTTTTTTTATATACCTTCCAACGTTTTTTCATATCATCATCATTTTTTAATAATTCCAAAGTGTTTTTCCAATCTTTTATTAAATGTAATGATTCTCTATGTTCTGCTGTTAAATTAATTGCAACTGTTAAAAGTTTTTTATTTATGTTTTCATCTTGAGTATTTATTAGCATATATACATCATAAAAATCCCTTATTCTTGTTCCTGTAATACCTCTTTTTATAACCGCTTCAAATTTTTCTGATAATATTGTTTCTATATTATATGACCATACTGGAATTTTCCTGTCTTCTAACATCAAGTTGTAATCATATTCAATTTCCTTATATGTAATCGCATCTCCTGTAGTAATATCAATTTTAAATATTACTGGCATTGCATTTTTGAATTTTGCTTCAAAAGTTGCTCTATAGCCATTATAATCATCGTCTTCTCTTATCAATTCAATTTTATTCATTTTAAATGTAATGTCATCATCTAGTTCAATAGCACATATTTCATTTAGAATTTTAGTAGCATTCTCTTCTGTAAGTTCAAATCCTTTTACTGTTGTATCCATGTCCATTGTTGATCTACTTGACATTCCTAAAATTGCTGATATTAGCATTCCACCTTTCAAAATAAAATTATCTTTATATTGTGAAATTGCTATTCTTTCCAATAATCGCTCTAACATATATACTTGTAAAACTGCCTGTGGTGCTACTTTCTTTTCCTTTGATAAGTTGTTTATTTTTGCTTTAAAACTCATTACATTTCCTTGCATGTTTTTTCCTCCGTTTATTGTACTTATTATTATTTCATTTGTTATTAAAAACATTATATATCAATTTATAAAAAATGCAACATAAAAACAAAAAATAACTGCTTTGTTATTCATACTCTTACAAAGCAGTTGTTTTTTTATTTAATTATCCTAATACTTCCAAATACATCTTCAAAATTTTTAGAATATTAAATTCCTTTGCATACTTATATAATAAATTTAAATTCTTATCATTTCGTTTTATATATTCTTTTAAAGCTGTATTAAATATTTGTGAATCAATTTTATTTCTGTCTCTGATAATATCACATATAGTTCTTTCCATATTATATAATCTTATTGTAGTTCCATCTCCTAATTCTTTTGTAGTTACACCTAACTCAAGCTTATCTTTACTGATATAATGTGAATTAATCATATCATTTGAGATTCGAACATTACTTGGAAATGTCATATCTAATTCAAATGGAGTTCTATCTGTTAAATCATAAAAATATAGCGCAGTATTATGGGAAAATATGCCAGATTTATATTGTTCGCCCATAATATAATATTCATTTATTTCTTTATCAGGTTTAACATACAACCCTCTAGATACCTTGATTATATATCCATCGTCAACTAATTGTTTTAAATATTGTCTGTGAATATTGCTTTCTTCAAGCATTTTAGTTGTAAGTATGCCATTATTCTTTTCAATTAATTCTTTTATCATATCTGTTTTTGCCATAATACTCACCTCCTCTTTGACTTTTAAATACATTTCGTATTTAAAACGTATTTATTTGTCAATTGACTTTCTAATACATATTATACACCATATGTATTTATTTGTCAAATAATGCTTCTATTATTCCATATTAATTATATTAACTAATGATTATAATTATTCATCTTTTTGTGTCATTTTTGTAGTAATTGCATATACTACAATTGGAGGTATTTATATGTGTGGAATAGTAGGTTTTGTTAATTTAACAAAAGATATATCTAACAATGAAAGTATTATAACAACAATGAATGAATCTATAAAAAAACGAGGTCCAGATGAAGATGGCTATTATTATAGTAAACATGCTATCTTTGGACATAAACGATTAATAGTCATAGACCCTGAAGGTGGAAAGCAACCGATGACTATAAAATATAACAATTGTACTTACTCTATTGTTTATAATGGTCAATTATATAATACTACTGAATTAAAGAATGAATTAACTCAAAATGGTTTTGAGTTTAAAACACATTCAGATACAGAAGTATTACTTAAAAGTTTTATATTATGGGGATATGACGTTGTCAAAAAATTGAATGGAATTTATGGATTTGCAGTTTGGAATGAAAACAAACAAGAATTGTTTGTTGCAAGAGATCACTTTGGAGTTAAACCTTTTTATTATACTGTATATGATAATAATTTTATATTTGCATCAGAGATAAAAGCGATTTTAGCCTTCCCTGGTGTTGAAGCAAAATTAGATAAGCAAGGAATCTGTGAGCTATTTGGACTTGGTCCAGCTCATACTCCGGGAACTGTTGCTTTTAAAAATATATTTGAATTAAAACCTGGTCACTTTGGAGTTTTTAATTCAAGTGGATTACATTTAGAAAAATATTGGTCTTTAGTTAGTAAACCACATGAAGATAGCTTGAAAACAACTTGTGAAAAAACTAGATTTTTATTAGAGGACTCTATTAGAAGACAATTAGTATCTGATGTTCCATTATGTACCTTCTTGTCTGGCGGATTGGACTCTAGTATTATAACTTTATATACTGCTAATTATTGTAAGGATAAAAAATTAGGCAATTTGACTACCTATTCTGTAGATTACAAAGATAATGATAAAAACTTCGTTAAAACAGATTTTCAACCAAATTCTGACAACTATTATATTGATATTATGAAAAACAAATTAGGAACTAATCACAAAGTTATTATGCTGGATACACCAGAACTAGCAACCGCATTAGAGGATGCAATGATTGCAAGAGATTTGCCTGGTATGGCAGATGTTGACTCTTCCCTACTTTTGTTCTGTCAAAAAGTTAAACCAGAAGCAACTGTTTCATTAACCGGTGAATGTTCAGATGAAATATTTGGCGGATATCCTTGGTTCTTTAGAGAAGATGCTTTAAATAGTGGAACTTTTCCTTGGTCTATTGCTTTATCAGAAAGGCAACAGTTATTAAATCCTATAATTAGCGAAAAAGTTAATTTAAAAGAATATATTGATTTTAGATATTATGAAAGTTTAAAAGATGTTCAAATATTAGATGAAGATTCAATGGAAACAGCCGAAAAAAGAAAAATATCTCATTTAACAATGAATTGGTTTATGCAAACTCTATTAGATCGTTCTGACAGAATGGCTATGTATAATGGTTTCGAACTTCGTGTTCCATTCTGTGATTATCGTTTAGCTGAATATGTATGGAATATTCCATGGGAAATGAAAGCTTTAAATGGGCGTGAAAAAGGATTGTTAAGATATATTATGAAAGACCTTCTTCCAGAAGAGATTGTTAATCGTAAAAAAAGTCCATATCCTAAGACATGGAATCCTACTTATCTTGCTTGTGTTAAGCAAATGCTTACAAAGATTATGACTGATAAAAATGCTCCTATAAATAATTTACTAAATAGAGAATATATTTTGGAAATACTTGCAACTGATGGGAAAGCATTTACTAGACCTTGGTTTGGTCAACTTATGACTGGCCCTCAGCTTATGGCTTATTTGTGTCAGGTTAATATGTGGCTTGAAAAGTATCA